>DASTFK010000458.1:0-6178 GCA_035719945.1 Nitrospira sp. | reverse complement strand
GGGTTCATTTCAATGAAGTAGAACCGGCCCTCCTGGTCCAGCAAGAACTCGACGGTTCCGGCATTGTCGTAGTTGACGGCCCGGGCAATCGTGATCGCGGCTTCGCCCATTTCTTTGCGCAGTTTCGGCGTCAATATCAGCGAAGGGGCGATTTCAATCAGCTTCTGATGCCGACGCTGGATCGAGCAATCCCGTTCCCCGAGATGGATGATGTGGCCATGCCGGTCGGCCAGGATCTGAAATTCAATGTGATGCGGCCGCTCAATGTACTTTTCGAGAAAGACGCTGCCGTCTCCGAACGACGCCTGGGCTTCCCGGGAGGCCACCTCCATGTTCTCGCGCAGCTCCGTATCCGAACGGACGACGCGAAGACCTCGCCCGCCGCCTCCGGCGGTGGCTTTGATAATCACGGGATAGCCGACCTTGCTGGCGAAGGCCAGAGCGGCGGTCGCCTCGTTGACCCCGCCGTTGGTTCCAGGGACGATGGGGACGCCGACGGATTCGGCCAGTTCCCGGGCCTTCACTTTGCTGCCCATCAACGTAATGGCGTCAGGGGAGGGACCGATGAAGGTAATGCCTGCGGCATGGCACTGCCCGGCGAACCCGGCATTTTCGGAAAGAAATCCGTACCCAGGGTGAATGGCGTCGGCACCAATCCGCAGGGCAAGGTCGACGATCTGCCGCCCATCCAGGAATCCTTTCACCGGTCCCGGGCCAACGACATAGGCTTCGTCGGCCTTCTTGACGTAGATGCCGGTTGAATCTGCCTCGGAATAGATGGCGGCGGTGGCAATGTTCAATTCACGGCAGGCGCGGATAATCCGCATGGCGATCTCACCGCGATTGGCCACGAGGATTTTCTTGAACATCTCGCGTTCCTGCTCCGGAATTCCCACGCTCTGCTCCGTATAGACGGGCGCAAAGGAGGCGTAAGTTAGCATAAGATCAGGAAGAATGTCGAGGGAAGGCCGCGGGAGAGAAGTTGGATGCGAGGGCACAGCCGCGAGATGGACTCGTGAGGAAGGGGCGATGTTGCCCTCCCCTTCCTCAGAAACGACCGGCTACTTGGCTTGCACCAAAAATCCCTTGGACCGAGCGTTGCCACCGCCCGCCACGACATCGATGAAGGACATCCCGGCTTTGACGTCGGGAACCGTCGCTTCGATGGTGGTTTCGTTCACGAACTTGTAGTCGATCTTTGCCGGCCCCGCCGCGCTGAAGGCGACGCCGTGGAAGCATTCCTTCGTTCCAAAGTTCTCGCCTTTGATCGTGACTTTCTGGCCCGGCCTGGCTTCATCGGGCTCCACTTTATGGATCTTGGGACGTTTCGATCGGTCGCACACCGGATCGCGTTCCACCCGATCCGTGTCCGACCCTTTTATCGACTCCATGTCGTAGAGCGTGAAGCCGGCCCCTTCGACGATGGCTCCCTTATCGGTGGGCTGTGGTTCTTCCGCGCCTAAATCGGGAGCCGAGATCAGGCACATCCCGACCAGTCCCATGAGATAGAGTGATGGTCGCCAAATCTGCATAGAGTCCCTCCTTGAACGATAAGGCAGGATTATTTGCGCTCGAACGGGATGTAGGTGTCCCCGATGATTTGTCGCCCTGCGGATGATTGAGAAAATTGTACGAAAGCGTCGACTAAGGGATTCGGATCTTTCTTTGCCAGCAATAAGACGGGCCGCCTGAGAGGATACCGCCCGTCTTTCACGGTAGGAACCTCGGGTTCAACTTTGTCGACCGGCAGCAGCCGGACGGCCACGCCGCTCGTCACGACGGCCAAACCCTGGTTCAGTGAGATATAGGCGACCGCGGACATCGGAGGAAGCGTGCCGACCACGGTCTTGATGACTTTGTCGTCCTTCGCGATCACTTTGGCATTGTCGGGGATCTTGCCGTTGATGCCGAGTTGGCGCTCAAACGCATCGCGGATGTTTTGGTTTTTGGGTCGATCGATCAACAGGATCTTGGTTTCCGGACCTCCGAGCTCGGACCACTCCTTCACCTTACCGGAGTAGATGTCGGCCACCTGTTCCTTCGTCACTTCTTTCGTAAAATTGGAAAGGTGGACCAGGATGCCGATACCGTCCCAGGCGATCTGTGTGGCAGCCAAGCCGGAATCTTCCGATCCGGTGACCGCGACATGGGCTTCGCCGGCCTTGACCATTTCCACTGGCTTGGAATGATCGTCCCACACGATGTCGACATATGCTCGCGGGTTGGCCTTCTCGAACGCCCGTGCCAGCGATTCGATGGTGGTCTGTTCAGGCCCGTTGCCGACGATGATGAGGTTACCTGAGACCTCGGCTCGACTCGCTGAGGGAAATACTGTGGCTGCGGAGATCGAGAGGCATAACGCCAATAGCAAGAACAGGTTCGGGACAACACCTGATCGGTGACCGGAGGAGAGTACGGTGGACGAGAACGTCAGAGGGTCCATGCGAGAGGTTCAGTTTTTTTCCGTCTTGTCCGGAGCGTTGGGCGGAGGCTCCGAACCGGAAAAGACATCCTGGATGGGTGGCGGGGCGCTCCTGGCGCCGAACAGGGGCGGGAGCTTTGAGAAATTCGCCGTGCGGTTGTTAAGCATGTCGTACGCCTTCATCTCCTTGAACCCAGGCTTGCGGTCACCCTTGACCGTTGAAACGAAAGAGGAGAGTAGTCGCGTTGCGTCCTGAGCCTGACAAAACGGGCAAATGGTGTCTTCCACGCGGGCATGGACCGATTGCGTAACATCGAACTGTTTCTCGCAACGCCGGCAACGGTACTCGTACAATGGCATGTCTTTCACCCCGCACTCTCGGCGGTCTTTCGAGCGCAACGTGCGCCCTTGACCATCCGTTAAAGTTTGCCTTATTGTAGCACACCTGCCTGGTTTGAAGACTAGGGGATATCGGCGGCAAAGAGGAGGAGGATGTGCGATGGCGGTGCTGATTCGACGCTATAAAGGCCACAATGGCATGATGCAAGAAGAGCGTATCGACGACGACGATCGGATCGAGCGCTATTTCCGGCTGTTCGAGAAGGACGACGTCAAGAAATTGGAGACCGGTGTCAAAGTGTTCATTGAAAAGGATGAATGGCAGCTCCTTCCTTAATAGCCTGAAGGGACCTCCTCACCCAGCACTTACGATTCATCCATGACGTATTGGATACACGTCGCCCACTCAATCGATCGGGTCACGTTGCACAGGGACCGGTGTTCGGAAGTACCCTCCACGCAAACCTCCACAGATTACTGGGGAGGTGGTTGGTACGATTATCCTGACAAGGAACGCGCCCTCGCCGCAATGGAACAGGCGGGACCGACCGATTTGCGGCGCTGCCCCCTCTGCAAACCTTAGCAGGATGTTGAAAGGCCGTTGGCTTTGTTCTCGCATTGCTCAGCATCCTGCGAAGTCCCTGAACTCAAACTCAGCATACTTTCCATTTCATGCCTCGTCTGGCACTGCTCCTAACCACCTTCATTTGGGGTGCGACGTTTCCCGCGACCAAGGCGGCGCTGGAGCAAATACCGCCCCTGTCGTTTCTGGGCCTTCGATTCCTCCTCGGCACCTTGCTGATCGGGGCGTGGTTCTTGATGGCGGGCTATCGCCTACGGAGGGAACGAGCCGTCTTGGCGGCCAGCGCCGTCGCAACCGTGTTTCTCTTCTTTGGCTACGCCCTGCAAACGGTCGGCCTGTCTTACACGAGTGCTTCGAACAGCGCCTTCCTGACGGCCTTGTATGTGATCATCGTGCCGCTCATGCTTAGGCGGTTCGATGGCCGCGTATTGACCGCGACAGCGATTGCCACGGTGGGGCTCTGGTTCCTCGTCAAACCTAGTGCGACCATGAATCTCGGCGACGTGATGACGATCGGCTGTGCCGTCGCGTTTGCCGGACATATCGTTTGTTTGGAGCGTTACACGCGGCTGTTCGACGCGCCAAGTTTGCTCCTGTGGCAGATGGGCGCGATGACATCGCTGTTTCTTCCGCTCATGGCCTGGGAGCAGGCTCCCGCGCAAGCCTTTGCACCGTCGGCTGCGCTGCTCACCGGCTTGGTGGTGACGGGAGTGTTTGCGACGGGCGCCTTTGCTGTGCAGATGTGGGCTCAGCAATTGATCCCCGCTCAGCAAGTCGCGCTGATTTTTGCCTCCGAGCCGGCCTATGCTGCTTGGTTGTCATGGTACTTTCTCGGCGAGACCATGGACGTGCAAGGCTGGGTTGGAAGCGCGTTGATCCTGACAGCGGTGCTGATCGGTGCGTTTGTGTCACCTTCTCCAGCACCGGTCGCCGGTGCGACAGAGCCCGCCTGATCACATCGGAGAACAATGGCTCAGAAGTTCGGAAACGGTCGCTGGGTACGGGAAGGGTTTCTGGACAATCGCATCCAGGGGACCGTTGTCGGGCGAATCGTGTTCGCCGCGGTTGGCCCGGTGGATCTGTATCTGAAAGGGGATTTCAAGGCCGACATTGCCGGCCAGGTCATTCAGTTCAGGAATAGCCGTTTTGAAGACGAGGAACTGGCTGGACAGGTGATCGGCGATATCGAGAGTCCACAGATCGGAACGGTCAACCTCATTTCGTTCGATCCGCATCCCAATCTCATGCCGCACCCCTACGTGGAATGGTTTGCCACGCGATCCAATCACTATCGATTCGAACTCGAACCCCAAGACGCCTGGCTTGTGCCGGCCACTGATCTGGGCATCATCGATGACCAAAGCCGGCAGATTCGAGCGGCACTAGCCGGACAGGCCATGGAGGGGCCGGAACGGGAGGAATCGGATTGGGTGTAAGAGGAGGATTGTCTAACTTTCCATCGCGGTGAGCGGTACTCCGATCGTCTCCTGCTTGCTTTTCTGCTCTCGCACGTAGGCAGGCACGCCTCTGACGTCCCAGACAAGCCCCAGCCACTCCATGAGCTTCAGGCAATAATAGGTGAGGTCAATTTCCCACCAGTAGAATCCCTGCCGGGTCGAAGCCGGATAGAAATGGTGGTTGTTGTGCCACCCTTCGCCCATCGTGATCAACGCCAGGAGAAAATTGTTACGGCTGTCGTCGCCGGTCTCATAACGCTGGGACCCGTACACATGCGAAAGCGAATTAATCGTCAAGGTGCCATGAATCAATGCAACGGTCGAAATAAAGAATCCCCAAATGAGCATTTGCGGTCCATTCGTTCCGAGATGCGGGGCATAGATCTCCAACAGTTTGCCGAAACCGAACATCCCAAACCCTGCGATCGTCGGAACGAGGATGTCGAATCGGTCCAGAAAGCGCAGCTCAGGATACTTGGCAAAGTCGGCGATGCCCTTCAATCGGGGCGCAAAATGTGTTTGTGAAGTGAACCATCCGATGTGGGACCAGAGAAACCCTCCCTGTCGCGGCGAGTGCACGTCATCGATGGAATCCGAGGCGACGTGGTGATGGCGGTGATGGCCGGCCCACCACAGAGGCCCTCGTTGGGCGCAGGATCCGCCGAGTACTGCGAAGGCGAACTGCACCGTTCGGGATGTCTTGAACGTTCGATGAGAGAAATAGCGGTGATACCAGCCCGTGATCGCAAACATCCGCACAAAATAGAATGCGACCGCGACCGCCACGGCGGTCCAGCTGGTTCCCACCCAGATGATGCCCAAGCACATTGCATGGACCGCAATGATGGGGATGCATCGGAGCCAGTCCATCTTGGGGACGCCGTCGGTTTTCATGTACTCGAGGCCGGCCCAGGAATCGAACCATCGCAACACCGTAAACCACAGGTCCTGCGCCTTGGTCGGGTGAAGAGTACGTACGTCGGACATTCGGATTACCTCCAATTAACCCCGGCATTCCGCCAGGCACACACGCGGCAGCTGAATCTCAGTAAGGCCTCGGCACTTGATGGTGGTTCACGAGGCGGGTTGCACGGTCCAAGGCTATTTCAGAAGTACCCTCACCGGCCTTGAATGACGGAACTGCATTATACATCAATTTTCTCCAAATGATAGAGGTTCAGATTCTTCAATTGTACCGGATCGCCCCTCGCTGTCCACTCGAGCGTAAAATCGCGATGTTGGCAAACTAAATGGTTGAAAACGACCTGAACAGTTTCTTATTGACGTAGGCCTAATGGACCATGCGCCGATGGGAAAACGGCAGGTCTCAAGTGCGAGGGGAGTGGGTGAGAATAGAGACTTTCCAAGCATCCTGCT
>DASTFK010000457.1:0-3481 GCA_035719945.1 Nitrospira sp. | reverse complement strand
ATTCATCGAACGGGTCTGGCAGTGGAAGGCCGCATCCGGCAATACGATCGTCGAACAGCAGAAACAGCTGGGTGAGTCCTGTGATTGGGAGCGTCTGCGTTTCACGATGGACGATGGGCTCTCCAAAGCCGTCATCGAAGTCTTTGTCCGCCTCTACGAGGAGGGACTGATCTATCGCGGCGAACGGCTGATCAATTGGTGTCCGCGCTGCCTGACGGCCCTGTCCGACATTGAAGTCGAACATGAGGATGTGAAGGGGAAGCTCTTTCACATCCGCTATCCGCTCGCGGACGATCCCAGCACTTCGTTGGTGGTCGCCACCACGCGGCCGGAAACGATGCTGGGCGATACGGGGGTCGCCGTGCATCCCGACGATCCACGCCATCGACATCTCATTGGGAAGAAAATCCGGCTCCCCTTGACGCGGCGCGATATTCCCATCGTCGGCGACGCCATCCTCGTTGACCTCGAATTCGGCACCGGTGCGGTCAAGATCACGCCGGCCCATGACTTCAACGACTATGAAGCGGGTGAACGGCATCAACTTCCCCGCCTGCCGATCTTCGATCATCAGGCGTTGCTCGATCCTGCCGGCCTCACGGCAGCTGCTGTCGAAGAGGACGTGATCACCGCCGTTGCGCGACTCCCCGTGTCAAAGGCCCGGCCCAAAATCGAGCAGGCTCTGAAAGATCGTGGCCTCCTCGTCAAGGTCGAAGACCACAAAATGGCGATCGGGAAGTGTTACCGCTGCAAGACCATCGTTGAGCCCTACCTCTCGCCTCAGTGGTTCGTGGATATCAAGCCGCTGGCGGAGCCGGCGATTCGAGCCGTAGAGGACGGCCGGATCAGAATCATTCCCGAGGGCTGGATCAACAACTACCTGGGCTGGATGCGGGACATTAAAGACTGGTGCATCTCGCGCCAGATCTGGTGGGGCCATCAGATTCCCGCGTGGTACTGCGAACGCTGCAACGAACAGTTCATTCATCGGCAGACGACCACAAACGCATCGGGTACCGCCATTACCCGCACGACCCTCCTCCAAGGCGCGTCGCCGGTAGTTGCCCGATCGGCGCCGACCGTCTGCCCCCAGTGCGGCGAGTCGCAGTGGCTCCGCGACCCGGACGTGCTGGACACGTGGTTTTCGTCCGGTCTCTGGCCCTTCTCCACGTTAGGGTGGCCGGAGGACACGCCTGAATTACGGACCTACTATCCTACTTCGACGCTCGTCACCGGCCTCGACATCCTGTTTTTTTGGGTCGCCCGGATGATCATGTTGGGGTTGAAATTCATGAACGCCGTTCCGTTTCGCGACGTCTACATTCATGCACTCGTGCGGGATGCCGAAGGGCAGAAGATGAGCAAGTCCAAAGGGAACGTCATCGATCCCCTCCATGTCATGAATCAATTCGGGACAGACGCCCTGCGCTTCACGCTCGCGTCAATGGCATCGCCCGGCCGGGATCTCAAACTGGCGGAGGAGCGCATCGAAGGCTATCGCAACTTCGCCAACAAAATCTGGAACGCGGCACGTTTCAGCCTCATGTATCTCGAAGGGCCTCGCACGGCGAAGCCGCCCTCGGAACGCCCCTTTGCCGACCAATGGATTTTGAGCCGGCTCAACTCCACGATTAGGAGCGTGACTTCCGAGCTGGAAGCGTATCGGTTCGACCGTGCAGCCAACGCGCTCTATCACTTCATTTGGCACGAATATTGTGACTGGTATCTGGAACTGATCAAGCCGGCCCTGCAGAATCCCGCGCATCCGGACGGCCCGGCGACCAGACAAACACTGATTGAGACCCTGGAAACCACGATGCGCCTGCTGCATCCGTTCATGCCGTTCATCACCGAAGAAATTTGGCAAACGATCCCGCATGAGGGCGAGAGCATCGTGATTCAACGCTTTCCCGGACCCGACCAGGCCTGGAACGCGCCGGATGCCGAGCGGCGCTTTCTGCTGCTCGAGCAAGCGGTGAGCCTCGTCCGCACCGGACGCGTGCTCTTGAACTATCCGCCCGGCCAGCAAATCGAATTTGGAGTCTCCCATGACGACCCCGACAAACAGGGACAACTCAAACACCTCGAGATGCATCTCGCCCATCTGAGCCGCGGCGCATCGGACGTCAGCACGCAGACTGCCTGGACGCCGGCACGGCGCCTTCGTCTCGTCGCCGAAGGGCTGACCATCGGATTGCTGGTGTCCGGAGACGTGGATTTAAAGAAGGCGTTGGACCGACTGGTGAAGCAGCGGGAAGAACAGGAGAAGGAGATCGCTCGCTTGACCGGCAAATTGGAGAACCAGGATTTCGTCGCCAAGGCGCCCGCCGAGGTGCTGACCGAGCATCGGGCTCGCTTACGGAGTCTGCAGCACGATCAAACGATGCAGACCAGCAGCGAGCAGCAGCTTCGCGCTCTGCTTGGGGCCTGAACATGGCCGTTCTGCCTGCCGCCGAGATCCGACGCGCCGTTCGGCACGCGTTGGAAGAAGACGCGGGACGAGGCGACGTCACGACGTCGGCCCTCTTTCCCGATAGAGTGCCGGCTGACGGCCGGATCATTGCGCAACAGGACCTCATCGTCGCAGGAATGGCGGCCGCCGTTCAGTCCTTTCTCGCCGTTGATGCATCGCTCGCCTTGACGGTGGTGAAGAAAGACGGCTCCCGTGCAGCAGCCGGCGAGACGCTCCTGCGCATCGAAGGAGACGGCAGATCGATCCTCACGGCCGAGCGGGTCGCCCTGAATTTCCTCCAACACCTCTCGGGAATTGCGACGCTCACGGGTCGATTCCGTCAGGCCGTGCGCGGCTACCCGGTCGCAATCCTCGACACACGCAAGACCCTCCCCGGCTGGAGGGCCATCCAAAAATGGGCCGTCACGCTCGGTGGAGGAACCAACCACCGGTTTTCGCTCGCCGATGGTGTGCTCGTCAAAGACAACCATCTCAGCCTGCTGCCGCAAAAAACGGCGATCCGTCAGGCATGCACACTCGCCAAGAGCAGAGGCGGGACCCGGATGCCGATCATCGTCGAGGTGGAATCACTCGCAGACGTCGCAGAGGCGTTGACAGGACAGGCGGACATCATTCTTCTCGACAACATGACGCCCGTCATGGTCAAGAAGGCCGTGCGCATGATCAACGGGCGCGCGCTCGTGGAGGTCTCCGGGGGCATCACTTTGAAAAACGTTCGTGCCATGGCAGCGGCAGGTCCAGACCGCATTTCGATCGGCGCGCTCACGCACTCCGCCCCTGCCGCCGCGATGACGCTGGAGCTCAAACCGGTGGATACCAAACCGAAGAGGCGTCGCTGACGGTGCAGCGCCCATCGCCGCTGAATGTTCACGCCATTCAAAGCTACCTGGGAACCCGATCACTGGGTCGCCGCATTGAATTACACGAACGGCTCGAATCCACGAACCGTGAAGCGGTCGCATTGGGCCAGGCCGGCGTCGAACACGGCACGCTTGTGTTGGCCGATGC
>DASTFK010000456.1:0-7935 GCA_035719945.1 Nitrospira sp. | reverse complement strand
CGCCGGCAGGCGAGCAAATTTGGAAAATTCGTCCACCATATGCTTGAGGCTGGCCACCTCATTCACAATGACGTTCGTGGATTCGTCGAACACCCGGTCAAAGTCGGGCGCCTTTTCCAAAAATTTCTTGCGCATGCGTTGGGCGGACAACTGGATGGGAGTGAGTGGATTCTTGATCTCGTGCGCCACCCTGCGGGCCACTTCCTGCCAGGCCGCCACTTTTTGCGCCTTGAGCAGTTCGGTGAGGTCCTCGAATACCAGGACGACGCCGAGATCCTGCCCCTGCTCGTCCTTCATTCGCGACGCATGCAGGGCCACCGTCAGAAATTTCCCGTCGACCTCCAGCGTGCCGTCGAGCGTCAAATCGTCGCGCTGGTCCTGCAGCATGCGATCGTAGATCGTTTGAAACAGCGTCAACCCAAACTCCTTGAATGCCTCGTTGGCCGGCCGCCCTTGCATGCGGCCGGCGGATACCCCGAGAATCCGTTCACCGGACGGATTGAAATTGGTCACCACCCCGTTCTTGTCGATGGACAGCAACCCGGCGGCGATCGTATCAACCACTGTTTCAATATAGGCACGACGGCGGTCGAGTTCGAGATTGTTGCGGCGCAAGGAGAGGTTTGCCGCCTCGATGGTGGACTTGCTACCTTGCAAATCGGACGTCATCCGGTTGAACGAATCGATGAGCGTTCCAATCTCGTCGGTAGCTTTCGCGTCGATGCGTACGGATAGATCACCTTGCGCAATCGCATCCGTCGCTTCGGCCAGTCGCTGGATCGGAACCGTGATGCTGCGTGCGACGTAGAATCCGAACCAGGTCGCCCCGAAAAGAATCAACATCGTGATGACAGCGACGAACAAATAGGCGCCGGCCTTGATTGGATTTTTCATCGCCTTGATTTGCTTGTATTCTTCGTATTGGCGGCCGATGCCGTCCATCTTGGCGAGAAGGGATTCGGGCACATAGGCATCCACCACCACCACCCCCCCAACCTCATTACCCCGTCCGCTTGCCGCCACCGGCGCCGCCGCGCGGACCAGCCTCCCCGTCTGCGCTTCCTGAACGGTGTTCGCCTCCTGCTTCCCGTTGATCGCCTGGAGGACGAGTTGTCCAATCGGTAAATCGAGCACCCCTGGCGGCACCTCTGCATCAAGCGATTTCGCCAGCGTCTCCATCTTGGCGGAATACACTTCAATGCCCGCCACGCCGAATTCCACCCGCTTGCGCGCCATGGCGGCCATCAACAGATCCCGCTGCCCCGGCAGCAGCATGTCCTCTCTGAAAATTTCGTGGCTAATGGCGCGAGCGCTGTTCACCGCCAGCGTAATATGACCCGCATGCTGCATCTTCGCTACTTCATACGAGTCACGCATGACCCGGTCGATTTGATCGCTGAACCATACGTCCACGGCCTTGTTCACCAGGCCGCTGGCCACGAAGGCCAAGAGCATGGTGGGGATCAGTGAAAAGCCGATGAAGGCGGCCACAAGCTTCGTGCGAAACCCTGATCCAATCAACCGGTGGCGGCGTTCGAAATAGGCCTTGATGAGATTTCGCGAAAGAAGGAGCAGCAGAACGACGAAGCCAATCAGATCGAGATTGATCAGCAGGAGTACAAGCGCGTAGCTCGTAGACGGGAAAAACGCATCCGGATCATCGTTGCCTGGGACAACGACCTGGCCGTAGTAAAACGTCAGGGCGAGACACGGAACGAGAAACAACAGCAGAATCCAGACCGGCCTCAGATGCCGCTTCCGGCGCTCCGGCTCCTGGAGAGGTGGAGTGGTCAGGCCTGCGGAATGGAGTCCCACGGGCGCCTCCGGTGCCGCACGACGCTCCGGACCGGTCCAAACCGAAGAGGCCATGGTTGGGCGGGGTTCACTCACAGCCCGAACTCCTTGTCATGACGCAGACCTTTGGCAGGTACGATCTTCACTATAGCGGAAATGGAAGCCTGGCTCAAAGGTTGCTACGCTCCCCGAAGGAGCAGGAGGCCGTACACAGCTAGCAGGATTACTTCGAAGTCAAACTGACGTATTTCATTCGCAGCGCGTAGAGCATATCGCGCAATACCGTTTGCTCTTCGGTCGTGAGATTTCCCTTCGTCTTCACATCCAGGACGGAAAGCAGATCAATGATTTCTTTGGCTTGCGGCAAATTGACCGGCATGGCGGGCTGCTGCGGGTCCAATTGCTCACCCATGAGCATGAGGGAGGAACTACCGAGAGAAATCACAAAGGAGGCGAAGGTCACCGGCACCCCGCTCGCCGACTCCGCTCCGGCCACAGGGCTCGACGACGCCTCCTTCGAGGCTGCCTGGGACTGGGAAGAAGTTGGGGCAGGACGCTCGCCGCCTGGGCTGCTACCCCGCCGATCTCGAATGATAAATCCTTCTTCTTGTTCTCCCGGCACCCCTGCCTCCGTGAGAGCTGTGAACTGAACGGGTGGGCCTATCGCGGTGGCAGCGTACCACAGGGTCCCTGCCGGCGCAACTCGTTGAAGGACCATGGGAACCAGGTATAATAGCGTCTTTCAGACACGACTGGAGCCTCGAGGTTGTCCCAGCGCTTTCAAAAATTGACCGACCTGATGGCCGCGTTGCGCGCGCCAAATGGGTGCCCTTGGGACCGCAAACAAACGCATGAATCATTGAAACCGTATTTGCTCGAAGAAACGTACGAGGTGCTGGAAACGATTGATCAGCAGGACCGTCGAAAGCTTGCCGAAGAGCTCGGCGACGTGCTGCTACAGGTCCTGTTCCACAGTCAGATCGCCGCCGAAGCCGGTACCTTTACGATCGACGATGTGCTCGACCAACTCGCCGACAAACTCGTGCGGCGCCATCCTCACGTCTTTCCAAACGGCTCCAAGGATCCCGTCCCGACCAATGCCGACCAGGTGCTGGCCAAATGGGAAGACATCAAACGGGCGGAGCGTGAAGCGGAGGGACGGCCGGAATCGGTGCTCGAGGGCGTCCCACAAACACTGCCGGCCCTGTTGCGCGCCTATCAGATTCAAGCACGCGCCTCCCGTGTCGGCTTCGACTGGAGCCATGACCAAGCCGGCTTCGACCAAGTCTTGACAAAGATCGAAGAAGAAATTCGTGAATTGAGAATCGCGCTCCGGCAGCCATCTTCCGTCGAAGGGAAACAACGCGAGATTGAGGCCGAATTCGGCGATGTCCTCTTCTCGCTCGTCAATCTGGCCCGGTTCGTCAAAGTGAATCCGGAAGACGCTTTGCGTCGAGCCGTCAACCGCTTTGTGACTCGGTTTCAATACATCGAGCGGCAGGCGGCACGTGAAGGACGCACGGTCGGTGACCTGTCGTTCGATGAGATGAATCGGCTGTGGGAAGACGCCAAGCGACAGCCGCCGGCCAGCGACGTGAGGGGATAATGGGGGAAGACAAAGGTCCCTATCAGGAAGGTAAGCGCGCCGGCCTGCATCCGCTCGTCGTGGTTTTCGGAGTCCTGCTCGGTCTCTGGCTGTTCGTCGCGTTGATCGTCCCCAGCTCGCGAAACAAGCAGGCGACGGGCACAGAAGGCCCCGCGGGCCCCGTCATTGAAGATCCCGAAGCGGCCCCGGTGATTTTCAAAGTCCAGTCGACGGTTCCCGACATGAATGCCGTCAGCGTAGTCGTCCCGACACAAGCCACCGAAAGTCAGGTCGTGGCTCTCCTCAAGCGTCTGAAAAAGGAACGCCTCGCGGGCACGCTCACCGATCTCATTCCGGCAACGACGCCGGGCCACAAACTCGGTGACCATGCAGTGGGGGACATTTATGTGCTTTCCAACCCGATCTATGCGGGGGCGGATGTGATCAGAACGCTCTCGCGCGGCGCTCATGCGCCGGGAGGACTCTATCCCGACCGGGTACCGTTTGAGGTGGCAATGGAAGAGATCCGCGGCCACTACCGCATCGACTTGAACAACACGGGGGCACCTGACACGGCATCCATCGGATTTGCCGATGAATCAGGCGTCCATTCGAAGCACTATCGGAAGATTTTTTGAACGGACGTGACGCGGTTAGAAATTAAAGCTTCGCGCGGTCTTTGATCTCCGTCCGTAGCGCCTCCCGCTGCAGCTCCAACCAGGACTCGAGCCTCGCAAACAAATGCGCCATTGCACCCGTGAACGGTGCAACCACCACGTCGGCGCGTCCGGAGAGCAGTCCATCGTGATCGGCGATCCGCAATTTTTCGTCGGCGATTCGTCTCGTGAGCAGTTGGGACACCAGGAGTTGTTGGCCGGGTGATCCGCTGACCGGACCAAGGATCCTTCCTCGGAGCACATCGAGTTCTTCCGCGATGGCCACCTTGACCCGGACGGCATGAGGCATCGGCCAATGCGGACGCTGAATGGAATAGTCATAGGAGAATACGAGTTCCCGCGGCTCACGAAAGGGCCCGGCCACCCCAACGATTTTCATAGTGTTCGTCGTCGTCATAACACCTGCTTCCTTTAATGCCGTACCCCTGAGAAGTATCGAATAACTTTCTCCGCTGCCACAGCACCCTCACGAATACAATCTGGTATTCCCACACCTCGATAGGCTGCACCGGTCAGCACCACGCCGCCGTATCGGCCCAATGCTACCTCAGCTTGCTCAAGACGTTCCAGGTGTCCTAGCCGATATTGCGGCATGGCCTTCCTCCAACGATTGACCTCCACATACGTGGGCTTCACGGCAAGGCCGCAGATCTCTTTCAATTCGGCTTTTACCCGCTCGACCAGCGCCTCATCAGCGAGCCCGAGAACGGCCTCGCGCCCCGCTCCTCCCGCGTAACAGCGAGCCAACAACTGGCCAGATGGTGCGCGGTGGGGCCACTTCAACGAGGTCCACGTCGCGGCGACGAGATCACGTCGTTCGACGCGAGGCACGACAAACCCGAATCCTTCGATCGAGCCGCCGACGACGGAAGCCGGATAGGCAAGGGCGATCGTTGCTGTGGAGGCATAGGGAATCATCTCGAGCAGCCCTGCCGCAATCGGCGTCAAGGGTCGCAACAACTCCGCCGTGACAAATGCCGGCGTCGCAAGCACCAGGCTGTCGGCGGAAAGCGCCGATCCGTCTTGCAGCATCACATCGTAGGTCCATCGTCCAAGCTCATGCGAGCGCACGCGCAAAGACTCCACGGGCACGCCGCTTCTCAATGTCACTCCTTGGTTGGACAACCGGCCGACAAGCGCGGACACGAGCGCCTCAAGACCGGGCTTGAGGCTGACGAACATCGTCCGCCGCGCCGACTGTCGAACCGCTCCATTGTTGGCCGATTTCGCCGCGAGCATGCCGCGCAGGATGCTGCCGTGGGCCTGCTCCAACTCCACAAAACGCGGAAACGTCGCTCTCGCGCTCATCTGCTCGGCATCACCGGCATAGATGCCGGCCATCAACGGCTCCATCATGCGTTCGAAGGCTTCCCGGCCGAACCGACGCCGGACAAACGAAGCGAGCGATTCGTCGATCGGAGATCGATTGGCCGGCAACACGAAATCCAGACCCATGCGGAGCGCACCACGAAAAGACAACACCCCGCTCTTCAGAAAAGGGCCGATCTGTCCCGGCGTGAACGCAATCAGGCCTTCGGGCAGTTCTCGCAAGCGTCCGCGCGAATAGACAAATGCCTTCTTGCCGGTTTCGTTGGTATTGATCAGCTCCTGAGTCAGACCGAGCTTAGCCACGAGTTCAAGTCCGGCAGGCTTGGTGGACAGGAATGAATCAGGACCGGCTTCGGTGATCAGCTCGCCGATTTTATGAGTGACGATCTTGCCGCCCCAGGCGCGGCCTGACTCGAGGACGGTACAACGCAGCGCCACTCCTGTCGCTTCGGCTCGCTCCATCAGCGCAAGCGCCGTCGCCAACCCGGAAATGCCACCGCCGATCACCACGACTGTGTGAGGAGAGGTCACGACGGAATCGACAACGAGGCTTCGTGAGCAGCGACGACGTCGACCAGTGTCTCAATGAAGGCGGACGAGTCATTCAGCATCGCAATGCGCTCCAACTGAATTCCACGGTCGGACGCCAGCTGCTTCAACTCGATGTCAATGTCGTACAGCGTCTCGACGTGATCGCACAGAAATCCAATCGGCGCCACCAGCACGTGCCGTTGCCCGGCACACGCCAATTGGTCGATAGTGGCCTCCACCGTGGGACCAAGCCACCGCTCGGCAGAGCGCCCTTGGCTCTGATAGGCGAACGCCGCTGGTTGTCCGCCGAGGAAGGCGGTCACGGCAGCCATCGTGCCTTTGACTTCATCAGGATAAGGGTCCTTCATCACCACGATCCGTTCCGGCAAACTGTGGGCGGTGAACAGGATGGTGACATTGGGGCGGGCGGCGGGAGGAAACTTGTTAAGTCCCTGTTGAATGTTGTCGACGATGCCAGCGATGAGCTTCGGATGCCTGTTCCAACTCCCCACGTAACTGACGGAACGGTGATCGTTCATGAATGCTTGGGCCTCCTCGACTTTTTTTCGATAGGCGCCGGTGCTCAGGGACGATTGCTGGGGGGCCATGCAGAAGCCGATGATGTGTTCCGGATCGTCCCGAAGCACTTCGGCCAAGGTATCCTTGATGAACGGGTGCCAATGCCGAAGACCCACATACACCCGATAGCGCCCGTGGCCGGACTCGTTCAACCGCGCCTCGAGCTTTTTCGCCACGCTCAGCGTCATGCCGACAGCCGGAGATTTTCCGCCGGTCGCTCGATAACGCGCTTGAATTTCGGCCACGAGCTCCGGCGGAGTGGGACGCCCGCCGCGCACGTCGAGCAGGAATGGCTCCACGTTCTCGAGACAATCCGGTCCTCCCATGGCCATGAGGAGCACGGCGATCGGTTGTGATATGGGCGGCATGAAAATGACGAGGGCTACCGCTGGCTCAATTTGTGGATCATGTTGATGGCGGCCTCGACATGCTCGATCGGCGTCGTGGGCAGAATACCGTGGCCCAGATTGAAGATATGTCCGTTGCGCCCGGCAGCCCGGCGCAGGATATCTTCCACCCTACGTTCAATTTCATGGAGAGGCGCGTAGAGTGCGACCGGATCCAAGTTCCCTTGCACGGCGCGATCGTGACCGATCATGGCCCATGCCTCATCGAGATGGACGCGCCAATCAACGCCGATGACATCGCCTCCGGCTTCCCTCATCTGGCGTAACAACGCGGTAGTACCGGTGCCGAAATGGATCATGGGCACGCCTTCGCGCCTCAATCCCTCGAAAATCAGTTCTACATGAGGCTTGACGTATTCCGCATAGTCGCCCGCCGATAGGCAGCCGACCCAACTATCGAAGAGTTGGATCGCTTGCGCGCCGGCCCGGATCTGTCGGCGCAGATAGCCGGTCACAACGCGGGCCAACTTATCCATCAGCTGATGCCAGGCCTCCGGTTCGCGATACATCATGGATTTCGTGAGGACGTAGTTGCGGGACCCGCCGCCCTCGATCGCATAACTCGCGAGGGTAAACGGCGCTCCGGCGAATCCAATCAACGGCACGCGCCCTTGCAGGGCCTGGCGGGTCTGCCGTATCGCCTCAGCGACATACTCCAATTCCGTCCCGTCGATCGCCTTGAGGCGCTCGACATCGGCCCGCTCACGGACCGGATTGTGGATGATCGGGCCCTCCCCTTCGGCGAATTCCAGGTTCAATCCCATCGCCTCCAGCGGTAAGAGGATGTCGGCAAAGATAATAGCGGCATCCACCGGGAAACGGTCGATCGGTTGGAGGGTAACCTGTGCGGCCAGCTCGGGCGTTTTGCAGAGCGCCAGCATGGAGTGCTTGGCCCGCAAGGAGCGGTATTCCGCCATGTACCGGCCTGCCTGACGCATAAACCACACCGGCGTGCAATCCACCGGTTCGCGGCGACAGGCCTTGAGAAAGCGATCCTTCATGGGTCGGGCATTCTAGCAGGATGCTCGGAAAG
>DASTFK010000455.1:0-3447 GCA_035719945.1 Nitrospira sp. | reverse complement strand
GGTCGCCACGCTGGTCAAGAAGACGGGCTCGAAACCACTGACCACCGCAGTGTCGAGCCAGGAGGGTCGGTCATGATCATGAAAGCTCCCTCATTGCGGACAAGACCGGGACTGAAAGCGGCCGTGCTCGTCATGGCCTTGCTATCGGTGACGGTCATGGCGTGGGCCGGAGACCGGGCGGTCAAGGATCCTCGAACGATGACATTCCCGCCGGTCGAGTTTGCACCGCCCGAACCTGCGCGCGTCGTCCTCGACAACGGTATGGTCGTCTATCTGCTGGAAGACCATGAACTGCCGCTGGTGAGCTTGTCCGCGATGATGCGCACGGGCGGGTGGCTCGAGCCGGCGGATAAAGTCGGGCTTGCCGCGTTGACCGGCGCGGTCATGCGAACCGGCGGAGGCGGGGGCAGGACCGCCGAGCAAATCGACGAGGAACTCGAGCAATTTGCGATCGATATCAACATGGCGATGGGGCGGCAGTCGGGGTCGGCCTCCCTCGACCTTCTGAGCAAAGACATCAACCGCGGGCTCAAGATCTTCGCCGGGCTTTTGCGCCAGCCGGCGTTCGAAGCCCCCCGTGTCGAACTGGCCAAGCTCCAAACGATCGAGGGTATCCGGCGACGTCAGGACAGCCCGGGGTCGATTGTTGGCCGGGAATTCCTCAAGCAGCTCTATGGGCCGGAGCATCCCAGCGCTCGTGAAAGCACGATCGAATCGATCAAGGGAATTTCCCGAGATGATCTCGTCGCGTTTCACCAACGAACCGTTCATCCCAACGGTATCATTCTGGGAGTGACAGGCGATTTCAAGCAAGCCGAGATGATCGCCTTGTTGCGCTCGACGTTCGCCGACTGGAAGAAAGGCGACGTTCCGGAACTGAAAATCGCCGATGCGCGCGATCCTGGCGGCCCGTCGATCGTCCGGTTCGTCAATAAGGACACGTCCCAGACGCATCTACGGATCGGGCATCTGACCATCAGGGAGGATGACCCGGACTATGTCCCCCTGGCGATCGCCAACGACATTTTGGGAGGCAGCTCGTTCCGCAGCCGGTTGTTCAACGATGTGCGAACCAAGCGGGGCCTGGCCTATTCGGTCGGCAGTCGGTTGAACGTCGGTATGCATGATCAAGGCGTCTGGCTGATGCGGGCAGAAACGAAACTCCCCTCCACGCAGGAGGTGATCAGCCGATTCGTCGCCAACATGGAGCGAATGCGGACGGAGCTGGTCACGGACGAAGAGCTGGCTGAGGCGAAAGAGGCGTACGTGAACTCGTTCGTATTCTCATTCGCCAGTCCTTCAGCAATCGTGGGCCGCTTCGTCGAATTAGAGTACGACAGACTGCCCAAGGATTTCCTCCAGCAGCTGCGAACGCGTGTGATCGCGCTGAAAAAAGAGGATGTTCTCATGGCGGCCAAGAAACATTTCCGCTCGAATCGCCTCACGATTGTGGCGGTCGGATCGGGCGAAGCCCTGCCGAAGCTACTGTCGAGCTTCGGAGACGTAAAAGAAATAAAGTTGTCTCCAGAGGGGTGAAGAAACGGGTCCTGTCGCCGGTCAGCCCGTCCGTCCTCGCACCCCGCCCGGTGTGGGGAAATTTGTAAGGATGGGATGCCCGCACACTCCGGTGCCTCAGTTCGACCGTACGATGCTTCGCCACTGCTCGGCTGTGCAACTCGGTCCGTTGGCGCTCTGCGTGAACGGACCATCGAACAGTGCTCGCCGTCGTGCAGCACGACCGCATTGGCTCAGCAGTACGGTGCCCGAGCCTCGGCACAAGTCGTGTGCGAGGGAATCCATCCTTCCTGGGAAGCATGATGACGAGCGGTTATTTCGGACGCTTGGTGAGAACCGCGTGCCGGGAAATCGATTGGAAAGCAATCGGTGGGTTGGGGTGGCTGAGAAAAAGCGCGACGAACAATAATTCCTCAATCGCCTGAAGAGAAGGGTAAATGCACGAAATGTCGTTGGAAGATGATTTTTCAGACATCATTAAGAAGGCTCGGACGGGGCTGAAGCTGTCTGTGGGTGACGTGGCACGGCTGACCGGCCTGCCTGGTGCGGATATCACGGCGCTGGAACGCGGTGATCAGCTGCACGATCGGGCAGAACTCCTGGCGCTCTCCGGTGCCCTCGGACTCCGTCTGACATCGCTGGAAGAAATTGTGCTGAATAAGTGGCTTCCGCGGCCGCTTCCACTGACGCCCGGTATCGAAACCGTGCAGGGAGAGATCAGCGGGTACGCGGTCAAAGGCTACGTCGTTCATGATGCCGGTGAAGCAGTGCTCGTCGATACGGCGTACAATGCGGAGATGATGCTAGAAATTCTCGAGGCACGCCGCTTACGTTTGGTCGGTATCTGCCTCACGCACGGCCATGCGGACCACGCCGAAGGCATACAGCAGATCCTGAATCGTTGGCCCGTCCCCGTCTATCTCGGCCCTGCGGACCTTGCCCTACTCCACTGGAAACCGTCCGAGCAGCAGCTTGCGAGAGCCGACCACGGCGAGACGATTCGCGTGGGCCAGTTGGAGATACGGTGTCTTGCCACTCCCGGCCATACGACAGGTGGCATTTGCTTTCGAGTGGAAATGCCGTGGGGACCGGTGTCGTTCGTCGGCGATACGTTGTTCGCCGGCTCGATCGGCCGATCCAATCCGGCGCAGCTCTATCATACTCATCTGGAGTCGGTGCAGCGACACGTGATGACCTTGCCGCCGGACTGTATGCTGCTGCCGGGGCATGGCCCGGGGACAACGGTGCAGGAAGAACTGGAACATAACCCCTTTTACACTACGCATTAGCACAGAACGCTGAAGGCAGGCCCAATGGACCATCCGATGGGCGAGCACAGGCTTTCCGGTGGAACGGACGGCGGCCGGATACCGTCCGCAGATCTTTCGTCAGAGGATCTTCCTGATGCCCTGACAGAAGAAGAAACCGCCTTCTCGCGTTGGACATTGCCGCTGTTTTTGTTTGCGCTGACCGTCTTCACGACGTTGTGGGCCGGCGCCTATCAAGCGTACAGCGGCACCATCCGGGGGCCGGTGGCCTTCTTGTGGGAACATCCCGAGATGTTGCCGCAGGGCATTCCGTTCGCAGGCACGTTGCTCTTCATCCTCCTCACTCACGAATTCGGCCACTTCATCCTCTCGAAGATCCACCGAGTGCCGGCGTCATTGCCGCTCTTCATCCCGGGGCCGCCTCATTTTATCGGGACCTTCGGGGCGATCATCCGGATGCGGGGACCCATCCTGAACCGGCGCGCGCTGTTCGACATTGGTGTGGCGGGTCCACTGGCCGGCTTTGCGGTTGCCCTGGTGGCACTGGTCGTCGGGCTGTTCCTTTCAACCGTCGTCGACCGAACATCGACGTACGGGTTGCAGTTGGGCGAGCCGCTGCTCCTTAAGTTGATGGCGTGGCTGATTGTCGGTCCGTTACCGCCGC
>DASTFK010000454.1:0-2696 GCA_035719945.1 Nitrospira sp. | reverse complement strand
CAACAGCTCGCCGGCGTGCTCTTCATAGTACCGGTCCAGCTCTTCTTTTGTCAGCTCGACCGTCGTCTTCATCCGATCTTTGAGCAGCTCGTCCTTCAACAGCTTTTCTTTGTACCGTCGCACGCGATCGCGAATCGCGTCGCTCTGATCGAGTCCTTGCTTGCGCGCTTCCTGCAACAGCAACTCGTGGTCGACCAGTTCCTTCAGGAAGACCTGGCGCCCGCCTTCCTTCTCGTAGCGGGCTTTCGTGGCGTCGGGGAGATCCCCCCACTCGTGGTCGAACTCGGTCTGGGTGATGGGTTTGCCGTTGACGAACGCCACGACCCGCTCCTCCGATTGCGGCGGAGTGCAGCCTGTCCACGGCGCAAGGAGGGCTACAACAATGAGCGTGAAGAGGCCGGCCTGGCGGACGGCCGAAGCAGCGGCAAAATCCGTCGTTGATCGATGCATCGGAGTGTGAATCCTCGTGGGATTAGTCGAGCGAAGGCGATGTTGTTCTGCTGTTGGTATCACAGACTCCGAGGCTTTGCAAGGTTGCGGTGAGTTCGGGAAAGATGGAAGGCCAGTCCTGATGCGGCATTTGGAGTTCAAAGGCGAGGGGAGAGAGAAACCGGATACGGGACTTGTGCCGGTCCATGAGATGTTGGATCGCAGTCTGGCCGACCTTGCTTTTGGCGTCGAGCGTCACCACGACCGACCCGGTTTTGAGCTCGATCGAGGACAACCGCAGCACCTTCGCCTGCAGACGCACCTGCATCACTTCGAGCAACCGCTCGACCGGCTCGGGCGGCGGTCCGAAGCGGTCCTGAATCTCGCCGTGCAGAAGGGCAAGATCACCGATCTGCGTCGAAGAGGAGAGCCGTTTGTACAAGGAGAGGCGCTGATGCGGATCGGCGACATAGTCCTCCGGAATAAACGCCGACACGTTCAGCCGCAGGGTGGGATCGGGCTCTTCCTCCACGACCTGCCCCTTGAGCCGCTGCACGGCCTGTTCGACCATTTGCATATAGAGATCCAACCCGATCGCGGCAATATGTCCTGATTGCTGCTTCCCGAGCAAATTGCCGGCGCCGCGGATTTCCAAGTCGGCCGCCGCAATGCGGAAGCCGGAGCCCAGCTCGGTGAACTGCTGAATGGCCGTGAGGCGCTTTTGTGCGTCATCGGTCAGCCGGCCTTCGTCAGGCACGAGCAAGTAGGCATAGGCCTGGTCGCCGCTGCGCCCGACACGCCCACGCAATTGATAGAGCTGCGCCAGGCCGAACGTATCGGCCCTGTTCACGATGATCGTGTTGGCGCTGGGCACGTCGAGGCCCGATTGAATGATGGCCGAAGCGACCAGCACGTCCGCCTCGCGATGAAAAAACTTGAGCATGACCGCTTCGAGCGGTTTGGCATTCATCTGCCCATGCGCCATGACGATCCGCGCTTCCGGAGCAATCTGCTGCAGCCAAGCGCCGGTGCGTTCCATGGTCTCCACCCTGTTATGAACAAAGTACACCTGGCCGCCGCGACCGAGCTCGCGGAGAATGGCTTCCCGAATGAGCTTGTCGCTCGAACGGACGACTTGGGTGCGGATGGACAACCGGCCGGCCGGGGCCGTATCAATGATCGACAGGTCTCGCACGCTGGCCATGGCCATTTGCAATGTCCGCGGTATCGGCGTCGCGGTTAGGGTCAGGACGTCCACCTGCGTGCGCAGTTCCTTGAGGCGCTCCTTGTGCTTGACGCCGAACCACTGTTCTTCGTCGATGATGACCAGGCCGAGATTGCGGAACTGCACGTCCTTCTGCAGCAGGCGATGGGTGCCGATGACGACGTCGATGGAGCCCGCCGCAAGCTCCTTCAAAATCGCCTTGGCTTCCTTCGACGATTGGAACCGCGACAACAGCGCCACCCGCGTCGGAAATGGGGCAAAGCGCTCAGCGAAATTGTCGTAATGCTGGTGCGCAAGCAGCGTGGTCGGAACGAGCACCGCCACCTGGCGGTTGTCTTCTACGGCTTTGAAGGCGGCCCGCATGGCGACCTCGGTCTTGCCGTACCCCACGTCCCCGCAGACGAGCCGGTCCATCGGCTTGCTCGAGGCCATGTCGTGGGTGATGTCGTCAATGGCTTTCAGCTGATCGGCCGTTTCCTCATATTCGAAGGCGGCTTCGAACTCGTGATACAGCGTGCTGTCGTATCCATAGGAGTGCCGCTTGGCGAGCTCGCGGTTGGCGTAGAGGTCGACCAATTCGTGCGCCATTTCCTCGATGTCCTTCTTCACCCGCGCCGTCGTCCTGGCCCAGCTCGTTCCGCCCAGCCGGTCCAACCTGGGCACGTGGCCCTCGGCCCCGCTGTACCGCTGAATCTGGTTGAGCCGGTCGAGCGGCACATAGAGCGTGTCGCCGCCGTAAAATTCGAGAATGAGGTAATCGCTCTCGAAGTCCTGGACCGAGAGACGCTTGAGCCCGCGATACTTGGCGATGCCGTGCTGGACGTGCACGACGTAGTCGCCAATGTTGAGGTCTTCCAGTGACGACAGGAAGGTCGCCGCCTTGCTCTTGGCCTGCGGTTTGTGACGAGCACCTTTGGCGAAGAGTTCTTCCTCGGTCAGGACCGCCAACCGCAACTCCGAAGAGAGAAATCCCGCTGAGAGGTCGCCGTGCCGTACAAAGAAGGGAGCGCGCGTCTGGGTGGATGCAGACCAGCCGGAGGCC
>DASTFK010000453.1:0-6187 GCA_035719945.1 Nitrospira sp. | reverse complement strand
ACTGGATCGCCACTGTTTCAACGCAGCGTGTCTGGTCACAAGTTAGTCACGCCCAATCGCCGGCAGGCCGTTTCTCTTGAACCAAGATTCAGCCCGCAGCGGCCTCAAGGGGCCACCCGAGCCGCTAAACGCCTTCTTGACCAATATCAAGGTCTCTGACAAACTGCGCCCCATCCACGGCTCTTCGACGAGGCATAGATACGCTGCTCATGAGTTGGACGACCGAACGGCCGAAATTAGTGGGCGTGTACTGGCATCGAGCGACTCCAGGATCCCTGTCGCATCCGGTCAAAGTCCACAGCGTCGGTAGCCTGTTCTACGTCTGGCCGATAGAAGAGGATAGACGCGCGGATATTACCGTGCGTCTCGACGATTGTTCCGGTGAATGGGCAGGGCCGATGCTTCCTCCCTGTCAGTAGAGTCTCCCGTCAAAGCAATCTCCCACGTCATTCCGCTATTGGGCCTGGGCTCGGCGCGAAAGCGACACAATGTAGGCCGCCGACCGCGCCGCGATCATGGGATCGGCCGCCTCGATGCCAGGAAGCAACGCGCCCGGGACAAACAGGAGCTTCTTTTCGGCTGCCTGGCTGTCGGCCACCGCTTTGGTGATCGTGATCGTGCCCAATTCGACTTTCTTCCGGGTATCGGGCCACACGATCGTAGGATTATCGATCGCGTCACCTTGCTCGGCCACCTGCGCGAGCAGCTTAAATTTCACCGGACCCCGACGAACGCGTTCACGTATTTCATCGGTCAAATAATCCGGCCCCATCGTTGCGGCCTGCTCCTTGGGGAGGTATTTTGCCCCGGCCACCGGTTGCAGTTGATAACGCACATGGGTGGCAACGCCCTTCTTGTTTGTCAATTTAAAGGCGTTGATTCCAAAATACGGCAGGGTTCCGTAACTCACCGGTGGCGGCTTCGGTGTCTCCACGAATGCCTTTGCGGCTGGATGGCTCCCCAAAAATGTTTCGATCGCGGTTGGTTTGGGAGCGTCGGGTCCGCTGGCGGCAACCGCAAGCAGAAAGTCTCTGAACTCTTCCCCAGTGGCCACGGGAAAGCCGTTAAAGGATAGCACGACGAGATCCGTCTGCGTTCCGTCCGGCAGCGCAAATTTCACAGCCATGCCGCGCGGCATATCGTTCGTATCGGGGACCGTCGGAAGTCCCGAGCCGGCAGAGAAACGGACCGTCACTGGAATCGGAGCCTTGCGCTTTTGAAGGTGGGCGGCTTTGGTCAAGGATGGCGCCGAGGAACTCGGCGTAAACGTGCCCTCAAGGACGACGCCTTTTGGATGATTGGCACGTAGGCCAGGGTGGACGCCAAAGACCGCGTTGAAGGCATCGACCAGCTGTTCAGCCAGCGATTTCTGACTGGCTGGCGCTTCCTCAGCCGCGAGTTGAACGGGATGAGTTATGGCGATGGTGAGCACTGCGACCGCCATGAGATCTTTCCACATCGTGTATCCTCCCTCTAATGAATGGTGTGAGGTTCAGGAGCCTGGGGGTGCATCGAGGCATTGGCAGAGACAGAGGTCCATCGGTACCAGAAGATCAAACTGAACGAACCCCAGACACTATCTGACCAGGAATAGAGATCCGTGAGGTGTGTGGCTCCTAATTCCTGGCTCTTCTTGGTGACCATGTGCACGACGCGTTCGACGTCGGGCTCGTGACGGAAAAATCGGATGCCGTCGGCTTGCTCGGAATCCCCGGTCACAAGAGGAAGATAGTAGAACAGATAAATCCCGCCAACTCGTGCGCTGAGGTGGGCCACCGGTTGCTCCGTCGAGGTGAATCGCTGATCATGGAGTTCTTTGACGACGGTGAGGCTCGAACACCCGAGGGTGAAGGCCAGTGCAATCGCAGGGAATCCGATGAGGATAATGCTTTTCATGCCCACCTCCGCCTCGTTGAGACATCTCTGAGTTCTACGCAACCGAGATCAAGCCATTCCCCGCCGAAAAGTATAGGTACAGAAAAGAGGGGAGGACACTGTCAGAATTGACAGGCGGGCCGGGGTTTACTAAGCAGATCTCTGGGGGGCACCACCAGGCGCCTCAAGTCTTTTGCCGCATAGACGTTCCCTGATGTTTGAGGCATGTTGAAACGGGGAGGAATCCGACGATGGCACGACCTCAGCGCGCAACAGAGACTGCTCACGGGTACGTGCCTTCTCGTCAACACAGAAGCCCCCTGAACCCGCAAACGTTCTGGGCGTTGTTCCGCAAGGCCCTTTGCAAGTGGAACGATGATCCCACCGTACGATTTGGTGCGGGGTTGGCGTACTACACGGCCTTTGCCGTCGTGCCGCTGATGTTCATCGTCGTGGAGCTTGCGACGGTCCTCCTCGGGGAGGGTGCTGCAGAACAGCTGCTGTTGGAGCAAGTCCAGCGGCTTATCGGTGAGCAGGGCGCGCAAGCCATCGGGCAGCTTCTTGACAGCTGGCAGAAGAACGGCGCGGGTACGTTGGCCACGATGGTGGAGGTGGCCGTACTGTTCTTTGCCTTGGGAGGCGCCTTTGACGTACTGCAGGACGCGTTGAACTCGATTTGGGGAGTGAAACCGAAACCGGAGGGAGGAACCCTAGGTCGGTTCCGACGCCGGTTCCTGTCGATCTTGGGGGTGCTCGGAACGGCCTTTCTTCTCCTCGTATCGCTCGTGCTCGTGGCCGGTGGCGAAGCGTTCGCCTCGCACCTTCCCGGCCCCGCTCTAATGAATAATATCATCGTCGGCGTGATCTCGTTCGCGGGAGTCATGGTCCTGTTTGCCTTGATCTTCAAGCTGCTCCCTCAAGCCAAGGTGGCCTGGGCCGATGTGTGGATCGGTGCAGCGGTCACTGCCGCCTTGTTTTCAGCGGGCAAATGGCTGATCCTCTTGTATCTCGGCAAGACACTCATCGTGTCACTGTACGGGAGCGCCGGTCCATTGGTGGTCATTCTGCTGTGGGCCTTCTACGCCTCGCAACTCCTCTTGTTGGGCGCAGAGTTCACGGCGGTCTATGCCAGCGAATGCGGCTCCCGGCTGGTCGCTGCCGACGATGCCGTTGCGGTCGGAGAGCCGGCGAAAAGCAACGAGGCGGAACAGCACTCCATCCAGCGACGCGGTCAGCGATAACTCGTCCATGCCAGCTGCAGAGCAAACGGGGTCAGGCTCTGTTCGATTGATTCAGTGGACGCCCTTTGTAATCGCCCTGAGCCTCGTCTTCTCGATGATGTCGGAGAGAGAGGAGTGGCTGTACGTGGCGACGGTCATTGGAGGACTCGCGTCGATCGCGCTGGGCCGGACGTTAGGACGATCGGACCGGTTCTCGTTACAAGCGCGCGTGAGGAAATTCGCCAAAGGCTGGGTCGTCGTCGTTGCCTTAGCCGCCCTCAGCCTTCTGCATGGGAAATGGCAGCCGATGGTCTTCTTCGCCTTTGTCGGCGTCCTCTCATCAGGCTTCTTCTGGTTTGGTTGCAAGTCGAACAAGTGATGTGTGTGGAAGCGCCGGGTAACTCCGCTCTCACGGTCTGGCCCTTGACAATTGATCGCACAACCTCAAGAATCCCGCGCCATGGATCCAAACTTTTGGCACCAACGGTGGGAGAAAAACGAAATTGCGTTCCACGAGGGGAAGCCCAATGCCCTTCTGATGCAATATCTCAACGAGCTGTCTTTAGCAAAAGGTCGGCGGATATTTCTCCCGTTATGCGGGAAAACCCGTGATATCTCGTGGCTCTTGTCAAACGGCTATCGTGTCGCCGGAGCGGAATTGAGTCAACTGGCGATCGAGCAGCTATTTATGGACCTCGGCCTGCAGCCGGACATATCGGGAGTTGGCGACGTCCAGCTGTGGAGCGCAAAGCATATCGACATTTGCGTTGGCGATTTCTTTGCGTTGTCGCGAGAGATGCTTGGCCCGGTCGATGCCGTATATGACAGGGCAGCGCTCGTGGCGATGCCAGAAACCATGCGCCCTCAATATACCGCGCACCTGACAAAGTTGACCAATAACGCTCCGCAGTTACTCATCTGCTATCACTACGATCAACGCGTGATGGACGGGCCTCCCTTCTCAATCAGCAATGAGGAAGTCAATCGCCACTACAGGGGCATGTATGATCTCAGGCTCCTTGAGAGCGCGGATGTCGCCGGTGGGCTGAAGGGGAAATGCCCTGCCAAAGAACACGTGTGGTTACTACGATCCAGGTGAAGGATACCGGCTGATCCAGCCAACGCCCCCGACCGACCATCGCTCGCCGTGACCTGCCTCACATCCTGACGACCACGGGCTGTAAGGACCTCCATTAGCTAGGGCATTCCCCAGTTATTGGAGGGGGGCCTAGACCTGATGATATGAGCGAAACAGGCTGCCTCTGCAGAACGGTGAGGAGGGAGTTATGCATCGACTTCCAACCATGCCTTTAGATAGGCCAAGGCCAGCTTCTGACGAACTGGAAGAGATCGAGTTCTCAAGCGACGATGCGGCACTGAATCATTTGAAACTGGGAACCGCGTGGCTGTGCACAACCCTGGCAGGTGTCGCAGGTTTGGCATATTCTTCGATCTCACAAACCTCACCACCGACAACCATGCTGGTGCTTGCAGTGCTCCTTGTGGGGTACGGAGGCTACGGATTTTTTCTTCCCAAAAAGAACATCATCCAGTTTGCAGACTCGTTCTACTATATGGGGTTCCTTTGGGCGATCTTTGCGCTGATCTCGGCATTCGTCCTGTGGCCGGCCCCCAGATTGACTGCGGACGCGGTGCTGACGACCTTCGGGTACGCGTTGGTCACGACATTTTGTGGAATGCTGTTTCGCCTGGTGATCATTCAATTTCAGGACACGCATCCTGAGCGGCTCGTTTATGCCCAAGAAGCGATTGATCACCGCATGGCGGCTCTGGTCCAGCAGATCAACGAAGCCACGATGGAAATCACTTCCTTCAGAGACCGCGCAGCCAGTGATCTTGGTGGCACCCTCCATGATCTCGTGCGGTCATTGGCAGAGGTGCGCGAAAAGATCGCCGAGCAACACCGGACCATGGCCCACGCGATGAGCGAAGGCCTTGAATCTTCTTTTCACGAAATCCTTGAGAGGCTCTCGGCCATTCAAATCCCCCAGGAACTGCTCACGGCAGAGGTGACGAAGCTCGTTGCCGATTTAGGAAAACAGGGACAAGGGTGCGAACAGGCGGCGCACCGCCTGGAGACAAGCTTGACGCACGCAGCCCAAACAGCGACGGCATTTGGTGAGTCGCTGTACGGGTCAGAAGCCGCGAAGCAGGTGGGCGTCGCGATCAATGATCTCTCCCACAAGATCAAAGACAGAACCGAACAATTTATCGAAATGACGGCGACGTTGGAAAAGAGCCGTTCAGAATTGGATGGCCAGCTCAATAGCTTGCAGTCGCTGCGATCGGCCGTGTCGATGGTCTCCGCCCAATTGTCGGCATTCGAAACGGAGCTGAAGGATTTGTCGTCGGCCTCTATGGCGGCTGAGGTCAGAACAGGCCTCACGAACGTGCGGCAAGCCATCAGTTCAAGCCTCGAAGCGAGCCAAGCGATCGAGTCCACGATGCGGGGGATGTTGTTCTTCATGAAAGAGCGAGTCACCGAGGAGGATTCCGGTGCGAGACGCTGAATCGCGTTCAAACTGGGTGTTTGGCTTGTCGCTTGTTCAAGTGATCGTCTTGCTGTTCTTTGGGGCGATGATCATCTATGTGACGGAGAACGTGGAGGGCAGGGGACACGAGCCGCGCCAAAGTGTCGAGGAGACAAAAACACAGGAGGCGAGTCTTCATGCGAGGCTTGATGCGACAGCGGAGAAAAATACCGAGCTAGAAAGACAGCTTGGCGATATGACCGTGTTCGTTGATGAACTGAAGCTCATGGTCGGCGCGAAGGTGGCTTCTAAGGAAGGGTTTCAGGAAGCCATTGAAAACCTGAAACGAGGGTATTCCCTGTGTCAGAAGGACAATAATACGTTGCTCGAGGCCAGCGTTGAGAACGGTGCAGAAACCGTCCAAGTGATCGGAGACATTCCTGGCGATCTGATTGCGGGTTTGGTGAAGGGCGACCAGACGTCAGATCTCGAGCAAATTGTGTCGTTCATTCAAGACGTGTACGAATACGAAAAAGACCATAAGTGTCGATTCAATTATCGACTGAAGTATGCCACCGACAACGACTACAGGAAAGCGAG
>DASTFK010000452.1:0-3069 GCA_035719945.1 Nitrospira sp. | reverse complement strand
GAATAGCCGGTGAACCCCATCGCCAGCGTGACGAACAGCACGATCGAGCCGCTCACCCACTTCAACTCGCCGGGCGTTCGATAGGCACGGGTGATGAACACTCGGATGACATGGAAGAACAAGAACAGGATCATGAGATCCACCGAGGTCTTGTGCAGGCCCCGCACAAACCATCCGAGGTAGATCTCGTTGGTGATCTCATCGACACTCTCATATGCGCGTTCCGGTGACGGCACGTAATAAAACGTCAGCAGCAGTCCCGTCCCGACCAAGAGGCCGAATAGGGTCAAAGGCAGCGCTCCCAGCGTGTAGGGCCACCAATCAAGATGCTGGGGCAGGTCCTTCTGGATGTAATCCACCCAGGATTTGTCGTCCGGTTCCTGTTTCGTATTCTCAGAGACAGTCGATGCCACGCGTTCACCTTCTCGCTAGGTTGCCTGAATATTCACGTACAACTGCTCGCCGCGTTTGACGATCTGTAACCGGTCCAGCGGCCGGGGAGGAGGTCCGGAAATGTTCAGACCGGTGCGGTCGAAGGTTCCCTGATGGCAAGGGCAGATGAACTGCGACCGCTCTTTGTTCCAAGACACGAGGCAGCCCAGGTCCGTGCAGCGCCGAGAAAAGGCCGCAACGCCGTCTTCTGTCCTCAAAACCAGAATCTTGCGGCCGCCAAGATCCATGGGCACGGCTTCTCCAAGCGGAATGCGGGACTCCGCGCCGATCAACACGGTCTCGGATTCCCTGCGGGCCTCTGTCGGCAAGAGAAACTGCAGGAAGCGGAAGCCGAGTGTGCCCATGCCGAACAGCATCCCAAATCCCATCACGGCCTGACTCAGAAAGCGGCGCCGTCCGATATCGTCGTGCACAATTGCCATGGCGTTACCCCGTGTAGCCTTTCTCGCCGTGTTGATGAAGATCCAATCCCATCCGTTCCGCTTCTTCGTCGACGCGCGGCGTGACGATCATCGTGAGGACCTTCACCAGCAGCCAGGTCATCACGCCGGCCACCACCCATGCGGCAAGAGCGGCCACCACCTGAGCGAAGAACTGATACGGATATCCGTAGAACAACCCGTCGCTTCCTCCTGCATTGACTTCGGTCGACGCAAACAAACCAGTCGCGATCATCCCCCAGGTGCCTCCAACCCCGTGCATTCCGAAGACATCTAGAGAGTCGTCGTACCCCAGAATGAGCTTCACGTAATTGACCACCATGTAGCAGAGGCCTCCCGCTCCTACGCCGATCACGAGCGAAGACAACGGGCTGACGTAGCCTGCCGCCGGTGCGATGGCCACCAGGCCTGCGACGGCGCCGCTCATGGCTCCCAAGGCCGTTGGCTTATCCCGTTGCAGCCACTCGACCGCCATCCAGGCAAGCGCGGCAGCGACCGTCGACAACTGGATGGCCACAAAAGCGCTCGTCACCACCGCCATCGACGCCGATGCCGCGGCGCCGGTGAAGCCGAACCAGCCCACCCACATGAACGCGGCCCCGCAGAAGGAGAACGGCAAATGGTTCGGCATCATGTCGATGCGTCCATATCCATGACGCGGCCCGATGGTGATCGCCATCACCAGCGCGCTGACGCCGGCGCTAATGTGGATCACTGCGCCTCCAGCAAAGTCCAGGCTGCCGAGATTCGCCAGCCACCCGTTCCCTCCCCATAACGACTGCGCTAATGGCACATAGACCGCCGCTACCCAACAGAGTCCGAAGACCAGAAAGAACGAAAAGCGGATACGCTCAACGATGCCTCCGGCGACCAAAGCCAGGGCCACCGACGCCATCATGCCTCGATACAATGAACGCAGCGCTTCCTCATGACTCGTGGCCTGTTCGGCCCCGTTCCAGGCTGCCCAACCGCTGCCGACGAGCGTCCATGCGAGCGATACGACCGCCAGCGCGACAAACGGCAGCGCGATCGTGTTCATGATGTTTTTCTTTCTCACCATGCCGCCGTAAAACAGCGCGACGCCGGGCACGGCCAACGCCAGCAACGTCGAGGAGACCAACAGCCACAGCGTCTGATCGCCTTGCGCCCTCACGCTCGCCCTTCCGTCAACGAAACTTGGTACTCCCGCGGTCCGACCAGCTCCAGCGAGATGTCCCTGGAGCGGCTTAGGTGATCGACGGCCAGCAGTACCTGCGCCCACGTGAATTCCGGCAGTTCGCACAAGGTGTCGAGCGTCTGCGGTCCTTGTTCACGCAGAATTTCCAAAAGTCGCCGTTCACACGCCATTCCTTCACATGACCGTTCTTCAGACATGATCATGCTACGCCTCCTTTCATCCGAGACTGTTTACGAATACGCCCACTCGCAAAGACTTATGCTCAAGATTCCGCATGAGGCTCAAAAAGGACTTCCAGCAAGGCCGCAGGGAGGTTGGAGTCCGAGGCGTACTATAGAGCATCGTACGTCGAGGGCTCCGACCGACTGAGAACGAAGCTGGAGGCCTTTTTCAGCCTCATGAATAGGCCCGCTCATTATGCTGACTGAGATCCAGCCCCATGCGCTCCTCCTCCGGCGTCACGCGCAACCCGACGGCCCGATCCACGACTTTGAGGATCACCCATGTCCCTCCAGCAGAGAACAGTCCAACGACGACGACCGTCAGCGCCTGCACCGCAAAAAAAGCGCCATTCCCCTGCAAGAGACCATCGGCGCCTCCGGCATTGACAGCCTTTGAAGCGAGGAGCCCCGTCATCAGAATGCCGCCGACTCCTGCTACGCCGTGGATCCCGACCACATCCAGCGAATCGTCATAGCCGAGCGCCCCTTTCTTCATGATGGCGACATACGACAATCCTCCCGCAGCCATCCCCATAAACAGCGCCGAGAAGGGGCTCACGAATCCGGCGCCGGGCGTGACCATGGCCAATCCCGCTACGGCGCCGCTCGCGATTCCAAGCACTGTCGGCGTTCCGCGGTGCCACCACTCCACGGTCATCCAGGTTAAGGCGGCCGTGACCGCGGCGGTGTGGGTGGCGACGAATGCCACGACCGCAATTTCATTCGCGCCGAGCGCGCTCCCCGCATTGAACCCGAACCACCCGACCCAGAGGAGGCC
>DASTFK010000451.1:0-2829 GCA_035719945.1 Nitrospira sp. | reverse complement strand
CGTCGTCGCAACGATCACCCTACGGCAGTCGTTGCTGGGAGCGGGCGCCGTCCACCACATCAGAAGCAGACACCGTGCGCACAAGTCATAGCGGCGACGACCCAACGGGAGCCGGACGATCGCGCCGCCCGTCAAGGACGCGCACGACGCGGTCAGGCGAGGCGTGAACACCAAGGTTTTTCAGGGGCTGGCTACCAGTCGCCATAAACCAGTGCGACGTATCGGCAGGGATGACCAGCGTGACGCCCGGCTCCAACTGAATCAATGCTTCGCTGCCCGCAACGGAGGCCTGCCCTCTGCCTTCCAGCACGGTCAGGACTTCCATGTAGGGATGGGAATGCAGCGGAGTCTTGTAGCCAGGCGGAGACGATTGAATGCCAACGCGAATGGGCGTTGAGCCTTGCTCATCGCCCACCAGCGTCTGATACGTCGCTCCGCCCTCGTTACGTTCGAAGGGCACGTTCGAGTGCAACACGACAATCTTCTGCAAGAGCTCAGTACCTTCCGTCAGTGCCTGGCGTTGAATTGCCGGATCATCGGCAACCATAGTTTTTGCTCGTCTTCGATGAAGCGGGCAAACTCGGCGCCGTAGAGCGGGCGGAACGGGGTGCCGATTTGCGCGAGCTTTGCCACAATCTCGGGCTTCTCAAACACCTTGCGCAGGTCCCTGCTCAACTGGCGGACGATCGGCTCGGGCGTTCCCCTTGGCGCAACCATTCCCATCCAGCCGATCGCCGTCAAACCCGGAACGGTTTCCAGCGCCGTTGGCAGGTCCGGCATGATGGAAATCCGCTCGTTTGACATGATCGCAAGCGCCTTGATCTGGCCGCCGTCGAGCGCGCCGACGAGTCCCGGCCTCGGTTCTACGACCGCATGAATGCGCCCGCCGAGGATGTCCCTGATTGCTTCAACCGTGCCCCCTTTCGAATATGGGACCACCGTGAAGGGAGCCTTCGAACGCTCCGCCAAAAGCATGCCGGCAAAATGCGGGAACGAGCCGGCGGACGTGGTGCCGATGGCGACCTTGTGGGGCTCCTTATTGGCGAGTGCGATCAACTCGCCCAGCGTATTGATTCCAAGCTTGGGGGAGACGGCCACGATCGCGCCTTCGACGGACATCAGGCCAAGCGGCACGAAGTCGCGATTGACGTTGAACGGTAGCTTGTCGAGAGCCGGGAGGATGGTGAAGATCGAACCCGGGGATGCGAATATCGTATATCCATCGGCTGGGGCCGAGAGCGCGGCCTGCGCACCGACGATGCCGCCGCCACCTGGACGATTCTCAACCACCACCTGCCTCCCCCAGATCGAACCAAGCTCGTGGGCGACGATGCGCGTCCGCACGTCAGGCGAACTGCCGGCAGGCAGGCTCAGGATGATCTTCACCGGCCGGGACGGGTACTGGTCCTGCGCTACGGCGGGGGCAACCGCTGCGGTGAGGCACAGCAAGGCCAGAAGCGTGCGGCGCGTTTGCATTGGGGTCTCCTTTGCAGCCAGGAAGTGTTGAAAACGCGTCGGAGGATACGCAGGGATCGTCCGGCACTAAGATCGGCCGCAGCATTTCATTCGTGCTAAATTGCGAATAATCAAATCAGACATCTGCACCGACCAGGCCGATCCATGGACAAGCTCCGCGCGCTGAAATTCTTTTGTCGTGTCGCCGAGACGAAATCATTCGCCGCCGCTGCCTATGAGCTTGATGTCGTTCCTTCCGTGCTCTCGAAGCAGGTCGCGGCGTTGGAATCCGCCCTCCATTTCAAACTGTTCAATCGCACGACCCGGCGCGTGTCTTTGACCGAGCCCGGCACCCGCTACTACGACCACTGTAAACGACTGTTGATCGATCTCGACGAGGCTGAATCGCTCGAGCGCGGCGGGATAGCAAAGGCTACCGGAAAGATCGTCGTTGGCATGCATCCGGCGATCAACCGGGTATTGATGGCTCGCATCGACGAGTTTCTGACCACATATCCTGACATCGTGGTGGAGACCACGATCACCAGTACGCCTGCAACCATGCTCGAAGACAAGCTCGACCTCCTGGTCACGCTTGCCGACCTTCCCGATTCAAGCTTCGGGGTCAGAACGATCGGAACCACGCGCCACGTGCTCGCGGCATCGCCGGGGTATCTCAAAAAACACGGCATTCCGCGAACCCCGGACGACCTCAGGAAGCATGCCTTCATCGTATCGGGGCGGCCTGACGGCCCATCCTATGCACGTTGGACAATGAAGCGCGGTTCGGACGTGCAGACCATCTATGTGCCGGTTCGTATGATCAGTCGCCAAGGGGTTCATATTTACGAAGCCTGCCTTTCCGGCGCCGGGATCAGCCGTCAGGTCGATCTCCACATTCGCCCTCAAATCAAACGTGGCGAACTCGTACAGGTGCTCCCGGACTGGTCATTGAGCACGTTGCCAATTCGGGCTGTGGTTCCCGACGGCAAGAAGGTGCCGGAAAAGGTGAAGGTTCTTGTCCAGTTTCTTCGCTCGATCATCAAGGAAGCAGATGACTGAGGGTGCTATGCCCAAGAGTTTTCTGCGTTAGTGACTTGGTCCGTCTGGGTCATTAGCGCCATCTTGCCCCGAGATCATGCGTTCGCGGGCTTCCGCTGTACCCCGAAAGCGGACAAGCCATGGCATCGCAGCGAAATGTGGCGATGGGCCAATAGGCGACATCAGGCCCATTCATTCGATCACCTCGTCGGCGCGCACGAGGGTCATTTCCGGAACAGTCAGGCCGAGCGCCTTTGCGGTCTTGAGGTTGATGAGAGTTTCAAATTTGGTTGGCTGTTCGACCGGCAAGTCGGCGGGCTTCTCGCCTTTGAG
>DASTFK010000450.1:0-4872 GCA_035719945.1 Nitrospira sp. | reverse complement strand
TGTCCGCCATTCCCGTTCACGACACAGATAGGCCATGGCTTCGATGATCGCTCGTGAGAAAAAGACAAACCGGTCCAAATTATCTGGATAATCGAGTCCGGATTCCTGGTACAGACCAGGCCGATCAAAATAGGCATCGTTTGCAACGGCCCAGACGCGCAGGCCCTCCGGACGGTCATCGACCGGAACGATGTCTTCTTCAATGACCGCAGGAACCACCCCTTGCGGAGTGTGAATCGTCAGCGTGACGATAGGGTGGAACCTGCGCCCGGATTGGTCCAATTCACGATATCGAGGGAGAAGAAGAATGACCTCGTGTCCGAGCTTGGCGAATTCCTGCGGCAGCGCCCCGGCCACGTCTGCAAGGCCGCCTGTCTTCGCGTAAGGGATCGCTTCAGAAGCGGCGACCAGGAGCTTGAGTGGACGGGACTGCCTCACCACAGGTTTAAGCGGCGGGTCAGGGACGTGTCTCGAGTTCGATTTTCGTACGAAACTTATCTTCATGCGCCCACGCATGGCCTATTTCGTGCAACTTGTCGGCTGAAAGTTCTTCCCGGTAGACGAAGACCTCGTCCAAAAATACCACGAGCCAGCCACGGTCGGGATACGCGAGGAACAAGGCATCTCCCGCATCAACGGTCGCTTCCCACCCTGGAGGCGAAGCGCCGACGTCAATTCGCGAACGGGGCACCATCGACCCATCCTTCATCCCAAAAAACGGCATGAACTCCATATGTTGATACGTCGGCATCCCCCACGCGCGGACGAACGCGCGTGGTTCGAGTTTTCGAAGCGTGAGCTCATTGTTTCTGATTTTGCGCTCCTGCTCGGCGATCGGCGGCATCCCGATGCATCCAGACAACAGGCCGAGCCCAGCCACAGCGATCAGCACGGCTGCCAAGGGACCATACCGACACCTCACAAGAGCCTCCGGCTCTTCGGCTCCGCCGGCTTCACAGGCTGACACAGGTCACACTGGCATAGGCCACGCAGCAACGTATAGGCATAGATGCCGGTATCGTGACCGTCGCTCCATTTGAACTGCAGCGCATAGCGGCCGACCGGCTCGATGTCCTGCAGCATGATCAGCAGCGGCACATCGTCATTGTTCAGCCTGCGCACGCCTGTCCATTCGTCGACGCAGGCTGCGCAAGGGCAGTGAAGTCGAAGATGGCGAACGGGATAGACACCGTGGTGCCCGTCGCTCCATTCGATACCAAGCACGCCCTTGTCCAACCAGGACAAATCTTTAGGTTCAAGTTGAGTGTCAGCCATGTGCACTGGTTTCGCTCGAGCAGCAATCACATCGATGCCGCCAAAAAATTCACAGGGGGAAGGCGTTTTCCGGCCACCACCGTGACATAGCTCTCAATGGCGTCTTCTACTTCGCCTCGGACTTGGCCGGCGGCCTTCAGCCGCGTGACCATCGTCGGTGCCAGTCGCAAGGCTTGCTGAAGAAACGCCAGGCTACCGCGTGATAAGGGCAGGCATGGAACCCGTTGCCGGGCCGCGCAGGTCACACACACGAGGCCGCCGGATGCAGGAGAAAACTGCGGCTCCTGAATCACTTTGGTCTTACCGCAGGCCGCGCAATGGTCGGTCTGGGGGCGAAAACCGGTCAAGCCCAAGAGGCGAATCTGAAAGAGTAACGCGGTGAGCGCCGGATCGTCGCTCGTGACCAACGAGCGCAGCCCCTGCTCCAAGGTATCGAAGAGGTTCGGGTCCGGGTCGCCATCCGGGGTGACAGCGCCCACGACATTGGCCATTCGAGCGGCCGCCGCCATCATCGTCAAATCTTCTCGGAATTTGACAAATGGTTCGATCAGATCGACCTGGGAGACCCGATACAGCGTATCGCCGGATTTTTCGAAGAGATTCAAGTCGCACAGAGTCAACGGTTCGAGCGCAGCACCCATACGACTTTTGGGTCGCCTCGCCCCCCTTGCGACCGCACGAATTTTTCCCAATTGCTTCGCATAGAAGGTGACGATGCGGTCAGCCTCGCCCCACTTGAGGCTTTTCAAGGTAATCGCCTGAGTCTTCACCAGCGGCATACAGTCACCCTGCGAACGTGAGCGATGCAAGAGGACGCAATTTGAAGCTCGCCACTAACGGAGATATTCCATAAAGATAGTGGCAAGCGTGAGGTAGATGGTGATGCCCGTGATGTCGTTCGCCGTCGTCACGAATGGCCCGGCCGCAACGGCAGGATCGACGCCCGCCCGCTTCAACACAATCGGCATGAACGTGGCCATGCTGGTGGAGACGAGGAATGCAATGATGAGCGAGACTCCCACGACCACGCCGAGAAAGCCTTGATGCCAGATCCAACCGACCAGCGACAATATTATCCCGCAGGCCACGCCCATCAACAGTCCGATCTTCACCTCGCGGAAAAAGACGTTCCAGACGTCGGTCACCTCGACCAAGCCGGTCGCGAGTCCACGGATGATGAGCGTGGACGACTGAAGTCCGACGTTGCCGCCCATGGCGGCAATCACGGGAATGAAACTCACGATGGCAACGACTTCTTGAATCGTATAGCGAAACTCCCAGAGGATGGCACCGGAAAGCAAGCTGCCGACCAGGTTGGTGAATAGCCAAGGTAGCCGTACTTTGGCCGCCGCAACGCTGGAGGACTTGGAGACTGCCTCCTCTTGCACGGCGCCCGCCATCTTTAACATGTCTTCGGTGGCTTCTTCCCGGATCACGTCCACGACGTCGTCGACCGTAATGATGCCGACCAGCACACCGTCTTTGTCCACAACGGGAATGGCGAGGAGATTGTAACTGGCGACCTGACGCGCAACCTCCTCCTGGTCCATGTCCACCGTGACGCTGATGACCTCGCGGGTGGCAATATTCTTGAGCGGGGTCGCGGGCGGCACCGTCAAGAGCTGGCGCAGCGACAGGACTCCCACTAGATGATCGTCCTTGTCGGTGACATAGATGTAGAACACCATTTCAGCGTCCGTCGCCTGCTGCAGGCGCCGGATCGCATCTTGCGCCGTCGCGTCTTCAGACAGCGCAAAAAACTCCGTGGTCATGATGCCGCCGGCGGTATCCTTGGGATACTTCAAAATGTCGGCGACTTCTGTCGAGTCCTCTGTGCGCATCAGCGACAGAATTTCCTTCGCACGCTCTTCGGGCAACACACCGAGGATGTAGGCGACGTCGTCGGGAGCCAGGTCTTTGATCAACCAGGCGATATCGGACTGGAGCAGATCTGACAAGACCTGGGTGATGCTGTCCGTATCGAGCTCGGATAGAACCTGCCCGCGCTTGGATTCACCGCGGACCAATTCAAAGACTTCGCGCTTTTCCTTTGGAGAGGAAAGATGGACGATGATCTTGGCAATATCGGCAGGATGCATCCGGCCCAGCATTTTTGCCAGGTTGGTGATCGCGCCTCGTCGCAACAGGCGTTGCACGGACAAGAGCACGATATCGGACTTGGTCTGCCCTCGCTCGCCTTGTTCCCTCAATGCGTCGCGCAAAACATCTTTGTCCCCGACGCGGGGTTTCGGCTCGAGGGAACGGACTTCAGGCAGTTTTTCCATCGGCTGCATCACTGACTTGCTAATACCCCAGTTCGATGAGCACGTGCTCGTCTTCGCGCCACGCCTCCCGCACTTTCACCCATAGCTGCAAAAAGATCTTCATGCCGAACAGTCGTTCCATCTCGATCCGGGCCTCGGTGCCGACTGTTTTCAGCCGCTCCCCATGTTTCCCAATGACGATGGCTTTGTGCGACTCCCGTTCGATGAGCACGGACGCACTGATGCGTGTCAGTTTGCCTTCCTCGACAAACTCGTCGATCTCGACGGCCAACGAATAGGGTATCTCCTCATGCGTCTGTCGCAACAGTTTTTCTCGAATCATTTCAGCCGCCAACGTTCGCATCGTTTGGTCGGTCACTGTCTCATCATCGTAGGCTCCTTCGCCTTCGGGAAGATGCGAGACCGTGACGGCCACAAGGCGTTGCACGTTATCTCCCGTCTGGGCCGACACCGGCACGACCTCGGTCCAGGCAAACATCCTGGCGTACGTCTCGATCACGGGAAGCAGCTTCATCTTGTTCACAAGATCGACCTTGTTCAGGACGAGGATGGCCGGGCGCGGCCGTGTCTTCAGGGCCGCCGTCACATGGTCCAAGACAAGAAGATCGCCTGGTCCCGGCAAACTTGTGGCGTCCATGAGCACGAACAGCAGATCGGCCTCTTCCAGCGTCTCTACAGCCGTGCGAACCATCCGACGGTTCAGGAGATGCTGTGGCTTGTGCAGGCCCGGCGTATCCAGCAATGCGATCTGGGCGCCCGGGGCATGCACGACGCCGAGAATCCTTGTTCGAGTCGTCTGCGGCTTTTCCGAAACGATGGCAATCTTCTCGTTCAGCAGGCGATTCAGCAATGTGGACTTCCCCACATTCGACCGGCCGACAATGGCTACCGTGCCAAACTTCATGGTCGGACTCGCTCCTCGGAACCGTCGGGCACTACCTGATACACCGTTTCACCCTTGCGGACATAGCCAAGCCGTTCCCGCGCCAACTGTTCGATCCGGGCAGGATCATGCTCCAACCGATCGATTTCTCCGCGCAAGACGGTCGTGGCCCGCTGCAGGTCTTGGATGTCCCGTCCAAGCTGTTGGGCATGGTCGCGCATGGAAAAATAGCGTGGAATCCCCATTTCGCCGAAGAAGAGGGCCAACAACAGCAGCAGGCACATGCCGGCGCCGATATACTGTGCACCGGTCACCCAGCGCCGCTGCCAATCCAACCACTCCCGCCCGCGATTACGTTTAACAATCATACTAATCAGTACCTGCGACGATTGATGCTGTTCAAAAAGGCTGTCCAGCAAGGCCGCAGCA
>DASTFK010000449.1:0-3760 GCA_035719945.1 Nitrospira sp. | reverse complement strand
GATGCCTGGAAATGCTATACAGGATCGTGCCCGAAGGGCTTTGACCATGGCTGGTGGATGGACGATGAGAAGATCGCCTACCCGATGCTCGAACACGCGAGAAAGCTCAATGTGAAGCGCGTGTGCGTGCATAAGGGACTCCCCCTGGGCCCCGTCCCGGAATACAACCATCCGAAGGATCTCATCAAGGCGGCCAAGGATTTCCCCGATGTCGATTTCCTCGTTTATCACTCGGGTATGAAAAGCGCCGCTTCCATCGATGAAGCGTTTGAGAAGACCGGCGAAATACCTTGGACCACGGAATTTTGCCGCATGAAAAAAGCCAACCCCGGGCTGAAGAACATTTACATGGAGATTGGTTCAACGTTCGCACAGCTCGTGACCACCCATCCGATGGTGTGTGCGCATTTCTTCGGGCAGATTCTGGACGCGTTCGACGTCGATCACGTGCTGTGGGGCACCGACTCGATCTGGTACGGGACCCCTCAATGGCAGATTGAAGCGTTTCGGCGGTTTCATATGCCTGAGCCGCTGATCGAGAAGCACAAGTATCACGCGCTCACGCGCGACGTGAAATCCAAGATCTTCGGGTTGAATGCCGCGCGACTATTTGGCGTCGATGTTGCTGCGGTCAGGAATGCCCTGCCGAAAGATGCAGTGGGCCGCCTTCGACTCAGCTATCACGAAGAAAGCCCAGAGCCGAGTCACAGGCTGTATGGGTGGGTGGCAGGATAAGAGCGGGTTTGGGACTTGGTCGAGGAGAGAAAAAAATGAAGAGTGAAATTTTGTACCCGGGGGCGTTCCCGATGGCCCGTGTGGAATTGACTGCAGGGGAAGCCATCAAAGCCGAATCCGGTGCCATGGTCGCCTCGTCCCCGACGATTGACGTCGAGAGCAAGATGGAAGGCGGTTTTCTCGGCGCCCTCTCACGCAAGTTTCTGACCGGCGAAAAGTTCTTTTTTCAAACGCTTCGGGCGAGTCGGGGGCCGGGCGAGGTGCTCTTGGCGCCGACGGTGCCGGGGGAGATCGTCATGATGGAACTCGACGGGGTCAACGAATATATGGTGCAAAAGGACGGGTTTCTGGCGGGCGACGAGATGATCAAGCTGGACAGCCAGATGCAGAGCCTGAGCCGTGGCCTGCTTGGCGGCGAAGGGTTTTTTATTCTCAAGGTGAGCGGAAAAGGGACCCTATTGTTGAACAGTTTCGGGGCCATCCATAAAATCGAACTCAAACCCGACCAAGAATATATTGTCGACAATAGCCATTTAGTTGCTTGGTCGGGCACCACTTCCTACAACATCGAGCGTGCCGCTTCGGGATGGGTTGCCAGCTTCACGTCCGGCGAGGGATTCGTGTGCCGATTTCGCGGTCCCGGCGTTGTCTATATCCAGAGCCGGAATCCTGGCGGTTTCGGCGCGTGGGTGCGTCAGTTCATTCCCGTCTCCGAGTGAAGTGAAATGGCGGCGCTTCGCTGATGAACAGCCCCAATGCTCTTTGCTTCGGCGAGGAGTTTCCTGCCACAGGCGTACCATGTCACGTGGAAGTGTCTCCCTCGGGGCTGACGGTCCGTTTTCAGGAGCATGCACGGGGGCTCGGCCAATTGAACCTGCCGTTTTCCACCGTCTCCGTCACGGCCGGCGGTCTTGACCACGATCAACTGGTCGTGCGGTGGGGCCTGACAACACAGGTACAGACGTTATATCTCAAGGATCCGGCGGTGATCCGTGCCTTTCGATCGTCTGCCCCGCCCGATCTGACGAAGCACCTGGATGAGACTGCGGCCACGGTTCGGCGGGTGCGAAGCCGAAATCGGACAGTCTGGGCCCTCGTGATGGCTGTCATCGGAGGCCTGGTCCTCTCGGTCTGGTTCAGCACTGATGTCCTGGTCGGATGGGCCGTCGATCGTATCCCGTTGGAGTGGGAGAAGCGGCTGGGCCAATCTGCCTATCAAGACTTTCTGGTGCAACAGACCGTGATGAAGGAGGGGGCCTCGGTTGCAGCGGTGCATGAAATCAGTCAGCGGCTCCTTGAACGCATTCCCAACAATCCCTACACCTTTGAGATCTCCGTCGTGAAGAACGATGTCGTCAACGCCTTTGCATTGCCTGGCGGCTATGTCATCGTGTTCACCGGCCTGCTTGAGCAGGCGAAGAGCGGGGAGGAGGTGGCAGGCGTATTGAGCCACGAATTCAATCATGTCCTCGAGCGGCATGGCCTGGAGCGGATCGTCAAGCAACTGGGCGTCGTGGCGGTGATCGGGATCATCCTTGGCGATCAACAGGGATTGGCCGGCGTCATGAAACAGGTGGGTGTCGAGTTGCTCTCCCTGAAATTCGGCCGGGTACAAGAGACGGAAGCCGATGTCACGGGGCTCCAGTTGCTCCATCGGGCCCGTATCGATCCGGCCGGAATGATCACCTTTTTTCAGCGGATGTCGGAGCAGGAACAGGGACGGGTGGAATGGCTGTCCACCCATCCCATGAGCGCCGCTCGCGCTGAGCGGCTCAAGAAAGAAATGGCGTTGCTGCCCAAAACCGTGCCAGAGCCATTTACATTCCAATGGGAGACCGTTCAAGCATCAGCCGGAGCCGCCAGGCGCTGACCAAGCGCCGTACACTTCGGATCGGAGTGATCACCGACACTCATGGGATCTACGATCCGGCGATCGAGCCGCATTTTCGCGGGGTCGAGGAAATCCTGCATGCCGGCGATATCGGCAACAAAGAGGTGATTCGACGCCTGCGGCGACTTGCGCCGGTCACGGCGGTCTCAGGCAATGTGGATGACTATGAAGCGAGCGGGTTTCCCCGGCGACGCATCCTGCTAAGGGGCGGACTGAGAATTGCGCTCTGTCATGTGCTGTATGAAAGAGGGAAGATGACGCCTGAGGTGGAGGCCTGGTTGGATCGCGTGCAGCCAGAAGTGTGTGTGTTCGGCCACAGCCACCGCCCCACGCTGGCCCAGCACGGCCGCACGATGCTCTTTAATCCCGGGTCCGCAGGCCCCAGGCGATTTTCCTTACCGCGCGGTATCGGCATCCTGACGGTGGGAGCCGGGAGGGCGACGCCTAGCTTGATTCGTCTCAGTGACCGCGTCGCTGCGAGTCCTCCATCTTCAAGAACATCGGTTCGAGCGAAAGGAGCCTCTTCATGACAGCCGTACAATTGTCGCGCCGGGTGGTCTCCAGCCTGGTCGTGATTAGCCTCATGACCGCAAGCTCAGGTTGTTTTGGGCCATTCAACATGACGAGGAACGTGTACCACTGGAACAGTAACATCAAGGGTAGTGGCGAAGTAAACGACAAGTGGATGAAGGAAATCGTCTTCTTCGGGATGATCGTGATCCCGGTCTACATGTTCTCCGCGCTGCTCGACGCATTTATCTTCAACGCGATCCAATTCTGGTCCGGCGACAATCCAATCAAGCTCACGTACGACGCCGACGGAAATATCCACGTAGTTGAGCTTGGCGATACGACGATCAGCATCTCTTGGTCAGAAAACCATCGCTCCGCCGCCCTGATGTACCGGCAACAGGGACGGATGATAAAGACCGCGACGATTGTGGAAGCGGGCAGTGGTTTTCACCTGGTCGAAGATGGCGGATCACAGATCTATCTCAGCGAATTCAGCCGGGATGGAAGTGTGAATATTGTGGATGGCGATTGTCGGCTGGTCGATCATGTATCCTTCGAGCGTCTCTTGCAGGCATCGAATGAAGTGGCACGATCATCGTCATAGGTTAGCGCTCAGGGCGT
>DASTFK010000448.1:0-8165 GCA_035719945.1 Nitrospira sp. | reverse complement strand
CCATGTTGCTCCAGCATTGCCGAATAGATCCCATCTCCAGCCATGCGGTCTCCACCGGTCCCATCATCATGCATTGTCAGATCCGGCACACCGTCATGATCGAGATCTTCGGCGAGCAATTGTCCCCACGGCGCGGCACGTTTGGCTTCAACCCTGGATTCCGCCATCGACAAGGCGCGGACGGCGAGAGCATCACGCGCCAGGCTTCTATCGGCAGCCTCAAGAGCTCCCATCGCTCCCATCACGCCGACCGACACCAAGGCCATGGCCACCATCACCTCTGAAAAGGTCGCGCCTTTGACGTCGTCATGAAACGTCAGGCCGATCATGAAATGACGACTCGACCCGTCAAACTGATTGTGACCGTGGTGCGGCGATGGTCCCGGTCGTGAATGACAATCGTGCTGGCGCTGGCCGAACGGCCACTGGGATGGAAGAAGAGGTCAGGCCCCGCCGTGGGTTCCTCAATGACGATCCCTTTTTCCGCATAGCCATAGACATTCAACACGCCGCCGGCATCCGCCTGGCGAAGCGTCATCGTGTGCTCCGAAAGGTCGAACCGGATGAGGAGACGCTCGCGCCTCGCCATTGCGAGATATCTGGCCATCCGCAGCGTTGAAGCGATTTCGGCGGCGGCAGTCCGTCCCTGTAGTCCGATGTGGAAGCTCTTGTAGGTCGGAATCGCCATGGCTGCCACAATGCCCAGGATTGCCGCTACAATGACAAGTTCCGCAAGACTCTTTCCCGCAATCCCCATGTCGCGTCGTTCTCTTTCCACGGCACCCTCAATTCCAAAACCTATGCCGGAGCGTTCAAAGGACTTCGCTTGCTTCATCACCGCCACATATTAAGGAATTGAGGCACTTTGTGATTCGTCGCGTAAGCGGCAGCCGAGATTGAACGGCACTTCGGATACGCACGGGCGGCCAAACAGATACAGACATCCGTGAGGGAAGTCAGGCTGGTGAACACTCGAAAGGAGGGTCAGGGGGCTAGAAGAAAGGGCTGAGCAAATTCTGATACCAAGCCAGCAAGGGTTGGGCATAAAACAGGGATACAAGCGCTCCCAGGACGAGGAAAGGGCCGAAGGGAATATAGTCGTCTCGTTTCATAACACCGAACGCGATCAGACTGACACCGATGACCGAACCGGCGAGCGAGCCGATCATGATCGTCAAGAGTGCCGGCTTCCAACCCAGGAACGCGCCAACCATTGCCAGCAGCTTGATATCGCCGCCGCCCATCCCTTCCTTGCCGAACAGGTACGGACTGGCCCAGGCAAGGGCCCAGAGGATCCCTCCTCCTACGGCGACGCCGAGCAAGGCGTTGACGAGGCCGGTCGGCAACACCGATGAGGCTGCGCCCAGGAGTCCAAGTAGGATTCCGGGAACCGTCACGACATTTGGAATGATCTTGTGGGTGAGGTCGGTGCCAGTCACAACCAGCAATGCCGAAAACAGGATGCCATAAAGAACGGCCATCCAGTTCGCACCGAAGGTCGCGAGAATGATCACATATCCGGCCGCATTCGCCGCCTCTACCACCGGATACCGCATCGAGATAGGAACGCGACACGATCGGCAACGCCCGAAAAGCCACAGGTAGCTCAGTAGCGGAATGTTGTCGTACCAGGCGATGGGCGCCTCGCAGGCAGGGCAGTGAGACCCGGGCCAGACGGTGGATTCACCGCGGGGCAACCGGTAGATGCAGACGTTCAAAAAACTGCCGACCAGTGCTCCGAACGCTGCGGCGGCGGCATACCACCATCCGTCTATCATCTTGAGTGTCCATGACTTGCCCGTACCGATGAATCCGTACGGGTAATAATTGAGTACGTAGTTACACTAGGGCCATTGTGCATTGGTTTACATGACTTAGAGGACTTTTCTATAATTTCAAAGCGCACTCCGCCACAGTTCTCCGGGAGGGGCTGCCTGGCTTCAGTATAGCGTAATTGATCTGCGATCAAAGGAGAACCAGAAACATGGCACGTCCCGCAAGACTGAAGTCCCGGGCCTCTCTGGCTGAACCCTCGCCGCCGCCCCGTAAAAAGCGTCCGGAATCCTTGACGAGCCGAGAGCAGGAAATCCTGGAATTGATTTGGGCCGGATTTAAGAACAAGGAAATCGGCCAACGGCTGAAAATCAGCGTCAAAACTGTCGAAGCGCACCGCGCCAACATGATGAAAAAAATGCGCGTCTCGAATACGGCGCAGTTGCTGAAGACGGCGATTCAAGGGAATATGATCCGGGTCCGCTAATCTCCACCTCAGGGCTTAGACAACTTTCGCTGCCGGACGCCCTCGAAGAGTGTCACGGCGACCGCGGCCGAGACGTTTAAGGATTCGACCTTCCCTGTCATCGGGATCCGGACCAGGCCGTCACACTCCTGCGCGATCCCCCGACGGATGCCTCCGCCCTCTCCCCCGAACACGAAGGCGATCGGTCCAGTCATATCGACAGCAGTGAAAGTCGTCGGTGCCGCCGGCTCCACTCCGTAAGTCCATAGACCCGCCTCTTTCAGCTCTTCAATCAGGCGGGACAGGTTGACCACCCGTGCCACCCGCATGTGCTCCAGCGCTCCTGCGGAGGTCTTGGCGACGATTGAGGTCAATCCGGCAGCCCGGCGTTCAGGAATGAAAATGCCGTGCACTCCCGCCGCCTCAGCGGTTCTGATGATGGCGCCGAGGTTCTGGGGATCTTCCACGCCGTCGAGAATCACGAGGAACGGCGGTTCGCCCTTCTGTCGTGCCAGTTGAAGAATGTCTTGTGTGCTGCTGTAAGCCTTGGCCGCGACAAAGGCGATGACCCCTTGATGATTGCCGCCGGGAACCAGGCGGTCGAAGGCAGGAGAAGGCTCAATATGGACAGGAATGCGTTGGGCCTTGGCCTGTTCCACGAGGTCAGTGAACTGGCGATCCGTCCGCAGGACGAGGAGACGCTGGAGCGGACGGCTGCCGGCTCGCAAGGCTTCGCGAACGGCATGCAACCCATACAGCAGTTCGGGCCGATTACCGCTTCCAGCGGCTGGTGCCGTCGGGCTTGTCCTCGATGATGATGCCCTGTGCCGCGAGTGATTTCCTGATCTCATCGGCTTTTGCGAAGTCCTTCCGTTTTCTGGCTGCATTGCGCTCAGACAGCTTCGCTTCTATTTCTTCGCCCTGAAGCTCGTGCTCACCTGACTCTGCCGCAATCCCGTAATCCCAATTGTCCAATTGAAACAGTCCCAAGACAACGCCGAGTCGACGAAATTCTCCAAACGCCCTCTGTCTTCCTTCAGTAGAAAGCCCGCGGTCCACCAGCTTATTGACGTCGTTTCGGAGCTTTTGAAGCTCAGCCACCGCCATCGGCGTATTCAAATCATTGTCCATGGCTTGCTTGAACGACTCTTGAGCTCGAGCCAGAGAGGCTGGGAGGTCTTCGTCAGCAGCAGTGTTTGGTTCCGTCTCACGCAACCTCGTAAACAATCCGTAAAACCCCTCTAAGGCCTGCCTCGCCTCCTGCAAGGCCTGGTCGGAAAAATCGAGTGGCCCATGGTAATGAGTTGAAATGAGGAAGTATCTGAGGACTTCGCCGGTCACCCTCTCCGACCATTTGGATTTGGCAAAGATCTCGCGAATGGTGAAGAAATTTCCCAACGACTTCGACATTTTTTCCTGATTGATCTGCACGAAGCCGTTGTGAATCCAATAATTGGCGAATTCCTTTCCCGTGGCACCGCAGGATTGGGCGATCTCGTTTTCGTGATGCGGGAAAATCAGGTCCATGCCGCCGCCATGGATGTCGAACGTTTCTCCGAGATGCTTAATCGACATGGCCGAACATTCGATATGCCAGCCGGGGCGGCCTGCTCCCCAGGGGCTAGGCCATGACGGCTCGCCAGGCTTGCTGCGCTTCCACAGGGCAAAATCCATCGGATGGCGCTTGCGCTCATCCACGTCGACCCGCGCACCGGCCTGGAGCTCTTCCAACTTGCGCTTCGAAAGGCGCCCATAGTCCTTATACTTGTCGACCTGGAAGTACACATCGCCGTCCACGGAGTAGGCCAAGCCCTTCTTGATCAGCCTATCCGTGAGCTCAATGATTTGCGCCATGTGCTCGGTGGCTTTCGGCTCTATGGACGCAGGCTTGATGCCCAGCTTTCCCATGTCCTCGTAATAGGCGTCGATAAATTTGCTCGTAATCACCTCGCAGGGGACGTGTTGTTCATTGGCCCGCCTGATGATCTTGTCGTCGACGTCGGTGAAGTTCTTGACGAAGGTGACTTCGTACCCGCTGTATTCCAGATGCCGGCGAAGCACATCGAAGACAAGCGCGCTTCGAGCATGACCGATGTGACAATAGTCGTAGACCGTCACACCGCAGACATACATGCGCACCCGCTTGCGCTCGATCGGCGTAAACGGTTCCTGTTTTCCGGTGAGCGTATTAAAGAGTGTCAGCATCGTAGGTTACGAATGAGGGGTGGCTGCGCGTCGAGGCCAATGTGACCAGAGAAAATATCCTGCTGCCACCGCGAGGCATAGTCCGATCACGATGTCGAATTGATGGAAATACTGCCTTAACTGATCCCATCGTTCCCCCATGGCGACTCCGACATAGGCCAGCGCATAGCACCAGGGAAGAGCGCCGATGAACGTGAAGATGACGAAGCGTGGAAAGTTCATCCTGGCAATGCCCGCTGGAAGCGAAATGAAGGTCCGCACCACCGGCAACAGTCGGCTAAAAAAGACAGCGGCTTCTCCGTATTTTGCAAACCAGCGATCGGCGGTGTCGAGATCCCGGCTGGACAGGAGCACATAAGGCCCGTAGCGTTCGACGAACGGTCGTCCGCCCCAGACGCCGGCGTAATAGGCAACGATCGATCCGATGACATTGCCGACAGCGCCCGCCAGCGTGACGCCCAGCATGGTGAACTGCCCGGTGGTCACAAGATAGCCGGAAAAGGGCATGATGATCTCGCTCGGCAATGGGATGCAGGCGCTTTCGATGGCCATCGTCACCAGGATACCGGTGTAACCCAGCGTCGAAATCGTGTTGATCACGAACCGGCTAAGGAGTGTAATGACGGCTTCGATGAGACTGCCCATGGGTTATCGCCGCGTCCTGCGTGTCTTGGGCAGGCGGCGCTGCCCTCGGATGGCCGACTCCCAGGTGCGCAACTGATCGAGTGCCCCATAGTTCGTGCTGTCGAGGTGCAGAGGCGTGAGTGAGACGGCACCCTCCGCGATGGCTTCGTGGTCCGCATCCTTGTTCCTGCTCCATGACACACGCGTCCCCGCGATCCAGAAATAACTCCTGCCATGGGGGTCGACTTTTTCGATGATCGGGTTCTCGAACCGTCGGCGGCTTAAACATGTCACGCGTACGCCTGTCACGGTCTCCACGGTGCGGTTGGGAATATTGAGATTGACGAGCGTCTCTTCCGGGAGACCCTGCCGGAGGATTAGTCTGGCGACGCGCACAGCGTAATGCGCCCCGGTCGCAAAGTGAAACTGGTCACGACCCTCCTGGGAAATCGCCATGGAAGGGACGCCCAAAATCGTGCCTTCTACAGCGGCCGAGACGGTGCCGGAATACAAGACGTCGTCACCGAGGTTCACACCCTTATTGATACCCGAGACAAGAAGATGCGGTCGTTTGGGCAGGATATTCAACAACGCCAAATTGACGCAGTCCACGGGGGTACCATTCACGGCATAGACCTGCTTCTCGACTTGGTGGATTCTCAACGGCTTGTGCAAGGTGACTGCATGAGCGACTGCCGTACGTTCGCGGTCCGGCGCCACCACCCAGACGTCTCCGACGCGGCTCAAGGCCTTGGCGAGAGAGGTCAATCCCGCGGAGTGGATGCCGTCGTCATTGGTCACGAGGATGCGCGGGCGTGAGTCAGGCATAAAAAAAGCTGCTCAGAGGCAGCTCCAAGAGAACGGATGTGATGCAGTCATGGGAGCGCGGTTGTGAATTGGTCGGGGCGAGCCGATTTGAACGGCCGACCACTCGCACCCCAAGCGAGTACGCTACCGGGCTGCGCCACGCCCCGACGTGTTTGGTATTCCTGTGCTGCGACGCCCATTGTCGCCTCGCAGCCTTCTTGATTGCAACCGTTCGGCACCGACTTCCTTCAGGAATGCGACTCAAGAATTTTTAAAATGGCCTGCAAGTTGCCCCGCAACTTCTGCGCCAATTCTTTGGGCTTGATACGCTGACCGGTCACACGACCGCGACGGGTCCAATACCGCTTCACACCCTCGAGCGTATACCCTTCTTCGTACAGCATGCGTTTGATTTCCAAGACCGTTTCGACATCTTTGCGCACATAGAGTCGCTGATTGCCACGACTTTTCTTGGGCTTCAGAAATGGGAACTGGGATTCCCAGAACCGGAGGACATAGGCAGGAAGCTTCGTCACCTGGCTCACTTCGCCGATTTTGTAGAAAACTTTGCTGCCGAGCCGGGGCTCATTCCCCATGGACCGGTCCTCGTGGCGGGAGTTGTTCCGGGTGAGAAACTGTTACGAGTTGACGTATTTCTTGAATACCTGACTCGGACGAAAGGTTACGACGCGGCGAGGCGTGATGCCAATTTCTTCACCGGTCCGTGGATTCCGGCCTTTCCTGGCGCCCTTGCTTCTCACGACAAAGTTGCCAAAACCGGCGATCTTGACGGAATCTCCCTTTTGTAACACGGCTTTCAGCATGTTCAGCACGAGCTCAACGATATCGGCAGCTTCGTTCTTAGAAATTCCAACCTGCTTATAAATTTCATTCGCGATATCAGCCTTTCTCATGCTCTCCCCCCTTGCGCCACCAAGCCGTCTCGTCGAAGCGCCCGTCCCGCCGGGAGCCGGAAGACACTTTTACCATAAGTTACGTGAGGTTAGATAGGCTGTCAAGGACTATTCTTGAGAGGAGAAGCAGCACGCTAGCGGTCTGATGCCAGAAGTTTGTACTCGATACTGTCGGCCAAGGCTTGCCAACTGGCCTCCATGATGTTTTCGGAGACGCCCACGGTGCCCCATTTATCCTTGTGATCGCCGGATTCGATCAGCACCCGCACCTTCGACTCGGTCCCTCGATTCGCCGAGAGGACCCGGACTTTATAATCGAGGAGTCTTACTTCCCTCAGCTGGGGATAGAACTTTTCAAGAGCCTTGCGCAGGGCATGGTCGAGCGCGCTCACCGGACCGGCACCTGTCGCAGCGGACTGTTCGACCACCTCTCCCACCTTGACCATGACGGTGGCTTCGGATCCAGAGCGTCCATCCTCCTGTTTTTTCTCGACAATAACCTTGAAACCCAACAGCTGAAACGAAGGCTTATGGGTCCCCATGGCCTTCCGCATGAGCAACTCAAAGGAGCCCTCGGCTCCTTCGAACTGATACCCTTCGTTTTCCCGCTCCTTCAGGGTCGCGATCAGTTCCTGGACCTTAGAATGGTTCTTGTCCAGCTTGATCCCGTAGGCCTCGACCTTTTCCAGCAACCCACTGCGGCCTGCGTGATCCGACACAAGCATCCGCTGGCGATTGCCCACAAGCGAAGGCACGACGTGCTCGTAGGTGGCAGGGTTCTTCAATACCGCATGGATGTGAACGCCGCCCTTGTGCGCAAAGGCGGAATCCCCGACGTAGGGCTGGTGCTTGTTCGGCATCAAGTTGGCGATTTCGGTGACAAAACCTGACACTTCCTTCAAGTGGTTGAGCCGTTCACCTAGTGCCGGGCGTTTCATCTTCAGCTCAAGATTCGGAATAATCGAACAAAGGTTCGCATTGCCGCAGCGTTCACCGATTCCGTTGATCGTGCCCTGGACCTGCACCACTCCCATCTCGATGGCAACTAGCGAATTCGCGACAGCCATTTCACAATCGTTGTGCGCGTGGATGCCGAGCGGCACCTTGCATTCCTTCTGCACCACCCCGCAGATGTTCTTGATTTCCCACGGCATGGTACCGCCATTCGTGTCGCAGAGGATCACGCGTTCGGCGCCGGCTTCCACGGCCCGCCTGATGGTCTCAAGCGCATACTCCGGATTCGTCTTATACCCGTCAAAGAAGTGCTCCGCATCGTAAAACACCCGGCGGTGTTTCGAGCGACGATGCGCCACTGAGTCGGCGATGAGTTCGAGATTTGTGTTGAGCGCGATGCCCAAGGCATCCGTCACGTGCAG
>DASTFK010000447.1:0-3906 GCA_035719945.1 Nitrospira sp. | reverse complement strand
AATTGGATGCAATGGAGCACGTCAGGGAGAGCCGGCCAGAAGCTGAGCTCTCCGCAGTAATCGCGTAATCCGGCAAATCCGTAGACGAAAATCATCCAAACACCTCCCATTGCGGCGATGTGACATCCATCTTTGACGTTCCCCGCGACATCGCCCAGGTCCATCAGCGTCGCCACGCGTGCATACTCCAGGGCCTTGCCCATCTCGCCGACTTCAGCCGCCATGATGCTTTGGATGCAGGCGGAAAGCGATGAGTCGCCCGTCGTAATCGGATCGTAGAAATCGAAGTTTCGCCGTTTCAGATCGGGAGAGAACTCGTGACCGAGCAGCAACATGGCCAGCACGAGGTCGGCCTGCTTGATGACCTGGTAGCGATAGATCGTAAGGGGGTGGAAATACAGAAGCAGCGGATATTTGTCCGCTGGTGTCCGGTCGAAATCCCAAGGCTCTTGTTGCAGGAACTGTTCGTCCTGGGGCGTGATCTGGAGCTGCTGATCATAGGGGACGTGCATGCGATCGGCGGCCTGCTTCCATTCCGCCACCTCGGAGAGATCGAGCCGTGTCTTATGCACCAACGCGGTAAAGAGATCGGGACGCCGGTCACGCACGCGCTCCACCGTCTCGGCCGCAAAGCGGAGGTTCTCCTTCGCCATGAGGTTCGTATACACGTTGTTGTCGACCACCGTGTTGTATTCGTCTGGCCCGGTCACACAGAGGATGCAGAACTGGCCGCCCTTTCTGGACGAATAAAACCCGAGTGACCGCCAGAGCCGCGCTGTCTCCACCAGCATCTCGACGCCTTCGTCGAAGAGGAATTCGTCCTCCTCCGTCGCCTGGATGTACTTCTTCAACGCGTACATGATGTCTGCGTTGATGTGATACTGCGCGGTGCCCGCCGCGTAATATGCCGACGCCTCTTCGCCGTTGATCGTCCTCCAGGGATACATGGCCCCTCGCTGATTGAGCTGGCGCGCCCGTTCGCGCGCTTTGTCCAACATCCCGTGCCGGAACCTCAACAGATTTTTAGCGATCCGCGGCGCAGTGTAGGTCAAAAACGGCAATACATAAATTTCCGTGTCCCAGAAGTAATGTCCTTCGTAGGCGGCTCCGGTCAGTCCCTTCGCGGGCACGCCGGTGTTTTCCGCCCGTGCGCAGGCCTGCAGCACATGAAAGAGATTGAATCGCAGGGCCTGCTGGACGGCCGTCGTCGAGGCTTTCGCCCGATCGGGATTGGTCATGATCTTGACGTCGCTCCGCTGCCAGAAATCCTCCATGAACCGTTCCTGGCCGGCTAATAATGCGGTAAATCCTGTCGCCACCGCGCGGTCGAGTGTGCGTTCTGCACGCGCACAGACTTCCTCAGGGGGCGCCGTGTGGCTCGTATGGTAGACGATGTACTTCATGAGCGTGATCGGTTGCCCGGCTTCGGCGTCGATGCTGGCGACCACTTGGCCGGCATCGGGGGTGTAGTTGGTTTTCCACGTCACGCGCAGCGAGGTGTCCAGCACATGGTCGATCGCACAGGCGAGAACGATTCCACTCTTGTTCGTGGCGTGGCACAGCACGATGCGCTGGCCCTTCGCATAACTGAGCCGGTGGTTCAGCACTTTCTCGTTGAACACCTTCGCTTGTCTCGGATCGTAATTGGCCCGCCGGGGGGCGGGTTCGTTGGCGATCATTTCCGAGGAGAGCACGACCGGTGCCGCGGCATTCAAGAGCGTGATTTGATAAAAGATGGCAGCCACGTGACGGTGCTCGAAAGACACGAGCCGGCGTGACTTGATCGAGACCAGTTTCCCAACAGGCGTCTCATAGACGATTTCGCGATCGAGTGTCCCGGACTTCATGTTGAGGCGCCTGTTGAAGCTCCGCACGTTGGCGTTGGGAAGCCAGAAGGGCTCGTCATCGACATAGAGCTTGATGATCTTGCTGTCCGTGACGTTCACGATCGTTTGACCGGTCGTCGCCAGGCCGTAGGCGTCCTCGGGATAGATGATCGGCCAAGTTTCGTAGAAGCCATTAATGAAGGTCCCGTTCTGTCCGATGGGTCCACCTTCCTCGAAGCATCCCCGCATGCCCAGATAGCCGTTTCCCAACGCGAACATGGTCTCGCCCTGCTCAAGCAAGTCGGGCATGAAGCGTTTCTCGGTGAGGTTCCATTCGTCGGGCGGGTAGATGTGCGGAGGCGGATGGAACCGAGGACGATGGATCATCTAGCGCACCTCACCATGAACGGTTCACTGTGGCGGAGAAGAAGATTCGAGTTTGCTAGGCAAGAGCTCAATGAGATCCTCCACAACGACATCTGCGCCCTGCTCGCGAAGCGCACCGGCCTGGTTCCTCCGGTCCACGCCGATCACGAGCCCGAACCCGCCCGCATGCCCGGCGCGGACACCTGCCAATGCATCCTCGATGACGATGGCGCGGTGTGGTTCGACGGCCAGACGCCTCGCGGCTTCCCAGAACGCATCTGGGGCCGGCTTTCCGGGAAGACGGAGCCGATCGATTTCATGGCCGTCGATGCGGACGTCAAACAGAGGAGTCAAGCCGACGGTCTCCAGGATTTCGGCACAATGATGGCTGGAGGAGACGACGGCCAGTCTTAATCCCGTACGTTTAGCCAGATGCAGGAACTCCACCGTTCCGGGATAGACGGCCACACCGGTCTTACGCAAGGCAGCCTCAAAATAGGTGTCTTTCCGATTGCCCATTCCATAGAGGGTCTCGCGGTCGGCGCTGTCGCTGGGATCTCCGAGGGGAAGGCTCAACCCCCTCGACTTCAAGAAATCGCGTACCCCGTCGTGGCGCGCTTTCCCATCCAGGTGCAATCGATAATCCTCTTCAAGGTCGAACGATGTGAAGGTCGTTCCCGTTTGGGCGGCGACGTGTGCGAGGTAGGCGTCAAACAGTCGCTTCCACGCTGCGGCATGCAAGCGAGCCGTTTTGGTAATGACGCCATCCAAGTCGCTCAAGACGGCTTCATGCTCTGCAAGGTTCAGGGCGCCGATGGCTTTCGTGGCGGCCGATCTCGGATGCGATGGGGGCCTGTTCATGCTTCCATCAAACGGAATCGAGCACTCAAAAACACCTAGCAAAGTCCCGAGCGACATGGCGGAACTCACAGGGCCTACAGAGCGGAGCGACATTCCACGGTTCCACGGTCGACTGCGGCGAGGAGAGTCGTATGCTCTTCCATGAAATGGTGGACCAAGGCCTTTTCGACCCACCGAGGTCGAGCAGAATATGCTTGACCGTTACGGTGAAGGACGGTATGCCCTGGTCATGACGAGAGGTTCTCTGGCCATCGGATATGGAGCGATCGTCGTTGCCGCGGTGTTGTGGGGCGGGTCGATTGTCGCGCAGAAACTGGCGTTGAGCGGCTTTTCAGCCGTCGAAGCCTCGGTACTGCGGGATTTGGGCGGACTCGTGATCCTGATCATCACCTGGTGGTGGCAGGGCGGCTCGCTGGCTCCCTTGACGCCGCGGGATTATCGAACGCTCGCACTTTTGGGCCTGGGAGTGCTCGGAAATCATCTGCTGATCCTCATCGGTCTCAAGTACGTGAGCGGCGCTGTGGCAGGTGTCATCATCGGAGCTCTGCCGGTCGTCACCGCCTTGTTGTCGGCGTTCTTCATCCAGGATGTACCACTTCGAGGGGTGTGGGCGGGAAGCCTGCTGTCGTTCTTCGGAGTGGGATTGGTGTCCGTGGCTGGTTTCAGTGCCGCAGGAGAACAGCCTCTGCTGGGCGGGACGCTCGTGTTTCTCGGCGTTGCGAGTTGGGCGGTGTATACGATTGGCAGCCGGGCCATTATGGACCACGTCCCGGCTCTCACCGTGAACTGGACGACACTCCTGGCCGCGACGCTGCTACAGATCCCGCTCCTCTGGACGGACCAAAAGGTGCTG
>DASTFK010000446.1:0-3148 GCA_035719945.1 Nitrospira sp. | reverse complement strand
CATCAGGAGATCGGCCGGCTGGAGCATCAGGCGGGCGATGAACAGTCGGGCCTGTTCCCCGCCGGACAGACGGGAGACTGGTAGATCCAGTTGTTCCGGTTTGAAGAGGAACCGCTTCGCCCATGAGATCACATGGATGGACCGGTCTTGATAGACGACGGCGTCGCCGGCCGGTACAAGGGAGCGCCGCAGCGTGGCTTGCTGATCCAGCGATTCGCGGTGTTGCTCGAAGGTGACGACGCGCAGTCGGTCGGCGCGTGTAATGGAGCCGGTATCCGGTTGTAGAGTGCCGGCCAGCAACTTCAGCAGAGTGGTCTTTCCACTGCCGTTGGGGCCTAGAAGCCCGATTCGTTCGCCTGGGCCAAGCTGCAAGTCGAGATCCGTGACGATCGGCTTCCCGGCAAGCGATTTGCCGAGCTTGGTGGCCACCAGAAGCTGTTTGGACTTTCGCCCCGATGCCGTGAAGTCGATCTCTGCCGGATTCTGGTCCCGTCGAGATTCAATGGTCTCCAACTCGTCGATCAGCCGTCCGGCTGCGTCTACCCGCGCCTTGGCTTTGGTCGTTCGGGCTTTGGGCCCGCGCCGGAGCCATTCCACTTCGCGCCGCACACGATTCGCCAGGGAGGCTTGATAATCAGCCTGCGCCTGCAATACCGCGTCGCGCTGTTCCAAAAAATCACTGTACCGGCCCTTCGCCTGAAATACGCCGTTTGGGTAACAGCGGTTCAATTCCCAGATGCGGGAGGCCACCGATTCCAGAAACCGCCGGTCATGGCTGACGACGAGAAACGCATGGGGTTCGGCTTGCAACACTCTTTCCAACCAGAGAATGCCCTCGACATCCAGATGGTTGGTCGGTTCATCCATCAGCAACACGTCCGGCTCCAGCATCAACGACTGCGCGATTGCCAGACGTTTCTTCCATCCTCCGGAGAGTGTCGCGACCGATTGGTCGACACGTACAAAGCCTCCGAGGCTGAGGGCCTTGGCCATTCGGCTGCCTTGCTCGTGGGGGTCCAGGCCTTCGTCGAGGAGGACCCTGGCAAGCGCTTCCTCGACTGTGTGGGAGGCGGGAAACGACGGTTCTTGCGGGACATAGCCAATGCGGACTTGGCGCCGCACCGAACGGCTGCCACGATCCGGCTCGTCGAGGCCGGCCAATATTTTGAGCAACGTCGATTTGCCGGACCCGTTGGGACCGATCAGCCCGACGTGATCGCCCTCACAGAGCCCGAGCGACAGGTCGGCGAAGAGCGGTTTCACCCCGTAGCTCTTGCTGACGGACTCACAACTGAGCAGCATGGTCGGTGGCATGGGCTTAACAGGTTCTCCAATCGGGTGATGAACGTGCAGGCAGGGTGACCGAGCCAGGGCGGCTGATGCCAGGGCCTTTGTTCTACGTGTCCGTTGACGAGAAGTCAATCGAGACCATGCTCCCGCTCCGACCTTCTCGACCTGCTTCAGTCAAGGCAATCCTTCCCGTTGACTCAGCTACCTCCGTAGCCTAGCCTTTCAGCATGTCCGAACAACGCGATGAACAGGACATTCGTGATCTGGTATCCGCCTGGATGGATGCGACGAAGGCGGGCGAGATTGAGAAGGTATTATCCCTGATGTCCGATGACGTGGTGTTTCTCATGCCTGGCCAGCCGCCCATGGGCACGGCAGGCTTTGCGGCGGCGGCGCGCGCTCAAGCAGTGAAGGATGCGCCGAAATTCAACGGAACCAGCGAGATCCAAGAAATCACCGTTGTCGGCGACTGGGCCTTCATGTGGACCAAGCTCACACTCGTCGTGACACCATCAGACGGCGGTCCATCCATGACGCGGGCAGGCCATACCCTATCGGTGCTCAAGAAGCACCAGGGCAAATGGGTGCTGGCTCGCGATGCGAACATGCTGACTCCAGTCACTTCCTAGCCTTCTTATCTCGCGCGGCCGATCCTCAAGGCAGCGCGAGGGCGAGTGACAACCGGTGATTCATGCTGGAGCGAGGCGGCAAATACAGCCCAGCTTCCCGGATGCACTGCCGGTACTGCTCCTCAGAGGAATGCCATCGTGCCATCCGTCACGGTTGGCAGGATTTTCTCTTCCGTCTGTTGGGCATGTTCCCCTGGCGTTGCAATAGGTGTGGCGCCCGATTCTTTCGGCGCCAACGCTCGGGCCGCTGATCCCGCCGGCTCGTCATAGCCCAACAATTGATGGTGACCTTCGAGCTTTTGAGGAAGAAGTCTCTGCGCGCGACTGACCGGGAGGTCGGTCAGTCGGTCAAGGCGCGAAGGAGGTCGGCGACGGACAACACGCCGATAATCGTGCCGTCGGCGGTCACGGGCAGGTGACGGATTCCCTGCTTTTTCATCACCCCCATGGCTTCCGACAACAACTCGTCTTCTTCGATCGTCACGAGCGCTTTGCTCATACAGGCCGTGACGGTCGTCGTATTCGGGTCCAGGCCCTTGGCGACGGCTTTCCGGCTGAGATCGGAATCCGTGACGATCCCGATATAGCGGGATCCGTCGTCCACGATCAGCGAACCCACCCTATATTTCTGAAACAGCAGCCCGGCTTCCTTAATGGTGGCCGCCCGGTGGATACTGCGCACGTCGTGGGACATGTAGTCTTCGACTTTCGACTTTGAAAATCTCTTCCCGTTGCCATGTCGTGCTGACTGCACCACGCGACGCATCTCGAGATCGGCCAGGCAACTTTCCAAGACTTGCCGGCGTTGTTGGAGGCTTTCACGCTCAACGTCGTGTGTTCCGTTTTCCTGCGCCTCCTCAGGCAATAAGGCGGACTCCCCGCTCTTGGCGTAGAAGTAGGCCTCGGCTTCATCCGAAGCGGCTCCGAACACCTGGCTGATCACCTCTTCCGCCTCCTCATCGAAGTCCTCGATGGTCGTCGTGCTCCGCTTGCGGGAGAGGAACGGCCGCAGCTTGATCAGTTGTTGTCTGAACCGCTCCACGTAGCGGTGAAGAATGTCAGTACGCGTCAACCCCGTACGAACTCGTTTCGGCATTGCATCCCTCCTCGATGGCGGGACGAGAATAGCGCAACCGCAGCGGTTGCTCAAGGGGAGCAACTGCTGGACGACCTCTGGATCCAATTAGCTGCCTACCCATCGACACCTCCCCTCTTTCCCTGCATCTCCT
>DASTFK010000445.1:0-5226 GCA_035719945.1 Nitrospira sp. | reverse complement strand
CCCGTAGCATAGGGCCGTTGCCGTGAGAATTCCAGTGCCGATTAAGTGAATGTGGCAGGCCAGCGATCATGCCAATTCGCGGCGGAGCTGGCGGACGACACGCTCGCTTAAGCCGGCTTCCCGCAAGGCCTCCTCGCTGGCTTCCGCTAGGTTCGCCAGGCTGCCGAATTGTTTCAACAGTTTGGTGCGGGTGATCGAGCCGATGCCGATGATCTGGTCCAACCGGGACGTGACCAGCGTTTTGCCGCGCAGTTTCCGATGGAACGTGACGGCAAACCGGTGGGCCTCGTCGCGGACCCGCTGCAGCAAGTGGGTTGCCGGCGAGTTCGCGCGCAACACGATCGGATTCTTCCTGCCGGGCAGATAGACCCGCTCGTCTTTCTCTCCCTTCGCTTTGGCGAGGCCGACGACCGCGAGCTCGGGCCGCCCCACTTCCTGAAGCGCGGCCCTGGCGAAAGCCAGCTGGCCGAGTCCCCCGTCGATCAGGACCAGATCGGGGAGGACGAGATCTTCCATCCCGCCGTACCGCCTCGTCACCACCTCGTGCATGCTGGCAAAGTCGTTGGCGCCTTCCACGCTGGCAATCTTGAAGCGGCGGTAGTCGGATTTTTTCATGCGTCCCTCTTCCCAGACGACCATGGACGCCACCGACTGATTGCCCATCGTATTGGAAATATCGAAGCCTTCGATGCGCCTGGGCGCCGTCTTCAAACGCAGCAGGCGTTGCAGTTCCTCGCCGGCTTGCCGATCCAGCTCCTCATTGCGCAAATGATCGGCCAGCGCTGCGGCGGCATTTTCCTCCGCGAGGAGGACGAGTTGATGCTTGGTGCCGCGTTCCGGCGCCAACACGCGCACGGTTTCGCCCCGTTTATCGGACAGCCAGTGCGCCAGGAGGTCGGCATCTGGGATGGCGACCGGAATCAGAAGCTCGCGGGGAGGCTGCCCCTCTTTGTTGTAAAATTGTTCGACGGCCGATCGGACCAGTTCTTCGTCTGTGGCCTCGGCGGATTCGAGCCAGAAAAAATCCTTGCGGCCGATGAGCAAGCCGCCGCGCACGAATAAGACTTGTAGATCGACGGAGGTTCCGTGGCGGGCGATGCCGATCACGTCCTGATCGATGGAGGCCGTTTGCGTAATCCGCTGTCGTTCGAGCGTGCGTTCAATCTTGAAAATCCGGTCCCTCAACCTGGCCGCTTCCTCGAAGTCTTCACGGGCCGCGGCGGCATCCATGTGCGAGCGCAGGTCGTGCACGAGCTCCCTGTCGTGCCCTTCGAGAAACTGTCGCACTTGCCGGACGATGCGGTGGTAATCCTCCTGCGTTTGCTGTCCCGTGCAGGGGGCCATGCAGCGCTTGATTTCGAACTCGATGCACGCGCGTTCGGCCGTCCCGTCGATGTCGATCGTGCATGTGGCCAGTGGAAACACCTTTTTGATGACTTTCAGCGTTTCCCGGAGGGCGCCGGCTGGCGTGTAGGGGCCATAGTACAGGGCGCCGTCCTTCTGGACCCGGCGCACGATGGAGAGCCGGGGAAAGCGGTCTTTGACCGGCAGGCGCAGATACGGATACTGCTTGTCGTCTCTGAGTACAACATTGAAGCGCGGGCGGTGTCGTTTGACGAGGTTGCTCTCGAGAATCAGGGCTTCCAATTCAGACCGCGTGACCATCGTTTCGATGTCCGCGATGTGACCGACGAGCAAGGCTGTTTTGGGAGTATGGTCGGCGCCCTTGAGGAAGTAGGATCGCACGCGGTCGGCGAGCCGGGCGGCCTTGCCGATATACAGCACGTCACCGGACCGATCCTTGAAGAGGTACACACCGGGCTGATCTGGAAGGTGAGCAAGTTTTGAGTCGAGCGCCGGACTTGCTGTCGCCATGCCTCATTCTACGAGGCGGGCTCGGCGGCGGGCAAGGTGAGGGACCTATTTGAGGGATCGCACGAAGGAAGGGCTCAGATTGCCTCGGGCCACTTCAGCCACCGGCCCTTTCATCGTGAGGCTGAACTCAGGCGAGACCTCGATTGTGAGCGTGCCTCCCGGCATCTTGACGGCCACGGGGCTCGTCACGAGACCCAGACGGACGGCCGCGCTGGCGGCGGCACAGGACGACGATCCGGAGGCTTGCGTCTCTCCGGCGCCGCGCTCCCAGATCAGAATCGTCAGTTCTTTGGCGCCGGTCGGCACCGCCAGTTGCACATTGGTCCGCTTGGGAAAGATCGCGTGATGCTCGAGCGCCGGCCCCAGCGCCAGCAGATCTTCCCGTGACCAGGACGCTCCGGTCTCCTTGAACAGGACGCAGTGGGGATTCCCCAGGCTGACACCGGTGAACGTGAAGGAACGCCCTGCCACTTCGATCGATTGCTCGATCAACTCCTCCACCGGGAGCGTGCAGGGTAAGGCGGACGGCACAAACGTCGCCCGTCCCATTCCCACCGTGACGGCATCGGCGTCGCCCCGCCGATCGAGATGCAGATCAATCGTCACGAGGCCGCCTTTGGTCTCCACGGTAAAATGCCGCTTCCTGGTTCTCCCCGTCGCATGGAGATAGCGGGCAAAAATTCTGAGACCGTTGCCGGATTTTTCCGCTTCGCTGCCGTCGGGATTGAAGATACGAAGGCCGAAATCCGCTTTCCTCGAAGCCACGGCGGCCAAGATGCCGTCGCTGCCCAGCCCCCAGTGACGGTTGCAGATCGCTTCGATCGCGGCTGGCGTGAGCGTGAAGCTTAATTCCTTGGGGTCCATGACGAGATAGTCGTTGCCCAACCCGTGTCCCCGGAAAAACCCGTTTTTCATCGCTCCACTCCTGGTTGCGTCCGCGTGATCGGGGAGAAGAGGGTACTTGGCTGTGGCTCACCGGTCAATAGGTCAAGAAAGGAGACGACGTCTACGCCGTGCGCTCGCCGGCTGGCCGCTCAATCAATTCAACTTCATAGCCGTCGGGCGCATCGATGAAGATGAACCGGCTGCCAGACGAGGTCGTGGTTGGACCATCCGTGATGCGAATGCCTTGTTGCTGCAGAGCGGTGATTGTCGCGTCCAGGTTTTCCACCTGGAAGGCGAGATGCACGAGATCTTCCTGTACTTTGACGGGACCGCTGGGAGGGAAACTGCAGAGTTCAATCAACTCCTCGCTGTTCGGCACGCGCAAGAACGCCAGATGCGACCCACGGGGCGACACTTTGCGTTCCAACACCTCCAGACCCAGCACCTTCGTATAGAAGGCGATCGTCTGATCCATGTCGCTGACCCGCATCCGCGTATGAAGCAGTTTCTGAACTTTCATGTGTCCCGCACGAGCCGCCGGAACGCTCCTCGGTTACCGAGCCGGTCCCGCCGTTTTCCGCAGAAGGATTTCAGCACTCCCGGGAATCAGAAAATTGGGCATCGGGCCGATTTCCTGAAAACCCTGCTTCCGATAGAAGTCGCGCGCGCCCGTATTGAAGTCTGACACACAGGCGAACAGGTTTTTGGTCCGCGCAAACACCAACGCTTCCACGTGGCCGAGCAGTTGCTTGCCCGTTCCCTGGTGCCTGGCCGAGCCGGCTACTCCGAGGAGCTCCAAATAATCGCCGAGCAAGAATTTCTGCCGGACGATCGCAATGCCGGTGACCTGGCCTCCGGTTTCAGCGACGAAGCTTTCGCGGCCTTGGGGAATGGGACAAAAGATCCGGTCCCAATCCTTGTCGTTATATCCGAGCGTTTTCCAGGGATCGGAATCCGCCAGTAACCGGATGACGCTCTCGCGGTCCTCGGGCCGCATCGGTCTGATCGACTGCCCGTTCATCGGCTGGGCTTGCATGACAGGAGGTCGCTCACGGTGGTCGGTGTGAGTCCTTTGCGCGGCAGCACTTCTGTCGTCAGGCGCTGGACGACTTGTCTGGTGTGTTTACCCTTCCCGTTGGCATGGAGCACGACTATGCTGCCCCCTTTGGCGCGTTTGTCAATGCGAGCCACGATCTGTTCGGCCGAAAGCGTCGGATCGGGATCGCCGGATTCGATATTCCATTGGATGAAGCGAAGGCCCAACGTCCGGACGACGTCGACCGTCACGTCATTATATTCGCCGAACGGAGGACGAAACAGGACAGCCTCATGGGCATAGTGCTCGCTCAGCAGCTTGACCGGACCGAGAATTTCGTTCCGTTGTTCGTCCGCATTCTGCATGGGAAGATGCGCATGCACCTCGCCGTGGGTCCCCACCTCGAAAAAGCCGATTCCCAGCAGCTGCTCGACCTCAGGGTCATGCTTGGCGATCCAGCGGCCGGACATGAAGAACGTCGCCGGGATCTTGTGCTCGATGAGATAGTCGACCAGCGCCTGGTCATAGCCCGCTCCCTTCCGGACGGGACAGAGGTCAAACGTCAGCGCGATCGTGGGGCAGGCGGGAGGTCCCGCCCTCACGACCTGAGATAGGCTGTCGTGCGGTGTAAGAGAAACCAGGACGGCCGATGCAGCTAGAATCCAGAGACACCTGCGCAGCATGCTCTCTAGTATACCCGAAGACCATCGCGGCAAAATCCGCACAATGTCCTCGAGTTAGCGCGCGGTTGACGGTCGGCTCGGCGCGTTGCTACTGTGAACGCATGTTGAATGCACCGGCTTGGGAAATCGGGCGTGCGCTGGGGATTCCGATCCGCGTGCATCCGTCCTGGTTCCTCGTCTTTCTCTTTGTCACGTGGTCGCTGGCAACTGGATATCTTCCTGATGCCTTGCCTGGCCTGTCGAACTCCCGCTACTGGGGCATGGGCGCCGTTGCGGCCGTGCTGCTGTTTGTCTCGGTGCTCCTCCACGAGCTCGGCCATTCCTATGTCGCCCAGCGTTACCGGATCCCCATCGGCCAGATCACGTTATTCTTGTTCGGCGGCGTCGCGCAGATGCGGGCGGAGCCGCCCAGCCCCAAAGCAGAATTCTTGATTGCGATTGCCGGACCTGTCGTCAGCTTTGCGCTCGGGGCGTTCTCGCTGGGCCTCGCCGCCGCTTCCGAGTGGTGGCCTGCGCCGTCCGGACAGGGGTTTGCGGTGCTCGGCGGCCTCCTGGGATTGGTGAATGTCCAGCTGGGCCTGTTCAATCTGATTCCGGGATTTCCTCTTGACGGAGGCCGGGCGCTCCGTGCTGGGCTCTGGGCATGGGGACACGATTTTCAGCGGGCGACGAGCCGCGCGGCGTTGGTCGGCTTGGGATTCGGCGTGTTGCTCGCGGCATGTGGCGCTGCATTGTTGGGAGGCGCCA
>DASTFK010000444.1:0-4885 GCA_035719945.1 Nitrospira sp. | reverse complement strand
CCTTCTCAATGCGATCCAAGAGCTCGACCACATCGCCCCGTTGGATGGCTGACACGTCTGTGGCGACTCCGCCGACCGCCATTGTGCCTCGAAGAAATCGGGAGCCGGTCAACCGGTCGTTGAGCTGCATCAACTGTTCTTTCATCCGGCTGCAGTGGGCATGAGCCAGCGTATAGGCAGTATCGTTGCAGATCGCTCCGACGTCTCCGAGATGGTTGTGGAGGCGCTCCAGTTCTAAGAAGAACGAACGAAGGTACCGGGCGCGTCGGGGGATCTCGATGTGCAGGAGCGTTTCCACTGCCTGGCAGTAGGCGAGGCTGTGTCCTACGGTTGTATCTCCGGACACTCGTTCTGCGAGGGGTATTGCAGCGGTTAGCGTCTGTTGCTCGAACAGCTTTTCCACTCCGCGATGTTTCCAGAAGTGGCGGACTTCGAGTTGCATGATCGGCTCGCCGGCGACCGAAAAGCGGAAATGCCCGGACTCGATGATGCCGGCGTGGATCGGTCCGACCGGCACTTCGAACACACCCTCGCCCTCGATGTGGCGAAAGCGGTAATCACCCTGTTGCCGGCCGATCGTCTTCTCCCACGAAAAATCCTTCTTCAACGGGTGGGTTCCCTTCGGCCAGTGCTCGTGCCGAACCAGACGGCGGAGATCGGGATGGCCTTGCGGGATCAGGCCGAAGAGATCCCGGATTTCCCGTTCATACCACTGCGCCGCATGCACCGACGGTGTAATTGAGGTAAAGAGACGGTCTTGTCCAGTCAACTCTAACGTCAGCAGGATCCAGGGCTGACCTGAGCTCAAGGCAAACAGATACTGAATCTCGTATTTCTCTTCGAGAGGACGGCAATCGACGGCGAACAGGAGCGCCAGGCGGGCATGCATCTTCTCGTGAAGAAACCGCGCGAGCTCCGAAAGCCGGAACTTATCAACGCGATACTGCACCAGGCCGTTGCCGGACGGATACGCTGGAACCAAGCCGGGGAAGGCCGTCTGTATCTGTTGTTCATGCGATGGTCGATCCGTCACTGTGCCTCCAAGACTACCGGCTCAATAGGGTTGAGGCCGTTTCAAAGAGCTGTCGCAAGGAGGCCGGTAGAGCCAGGCAAAAGCCCACGAGCACAGCGCCAAGGAGAATGATCGGGATGTGGCCCACTGACCACCGTTCGCCATGGACAACATCCTTCGGCGCCGCACCCCAGACCATGCCGGTGATGCGATAGAGAAAGCCGGCGAAAGCTACAAGACTACAGAGCAACAGCAGCACAACCGGCAACCTTGTGCCTGGCTGGGTCCACTCACGTGGAAGGCCGGACGATCCGAGAGCCGTGAGGATCTGCATCTCGCTGGTAAAAAGCGCAAAGGGCGGGAGCGCAGCTAGAGCCAGTCCAGAAATTATCAATGCGAGAGCGGACCAGGGCAGCACGGTCGTGAGACCGCGGACCTGCTCGATCTCCACCGTTTTAAACCGGCGGTGGATGTTGCCAGCCGCAAAGAACGCGAGCGATTTGGCGAAGGCATGGTTAACCAGATGGAATAAGCCGCCGAAATTGCCGATCGTCCCGCCGACTCCGAACCCGACCATCGCCAATCCCATGTGCTCGATGCTGGAGTAGGCGAACAGCCGTTTGTAATTATGTTGCAAGAGGATGAAGAACGCCGCGAGCGCAAATGAGACGAGCCCGAATAGAGCCAAGAGACCGCCGGTAAAGTCCGGAGACACGGCTTGATCGACGATTCCACGGCATCTGAGAATCGCATAGACGGCCACAGTTTCCAGCACTCCGGCCAGCATGGCCGCAACCGGCGCCGGCGCTTCGCTATAGGCATCGGGCAGCCAGCTGTGCATGGGCACCAGCCCGACCTTTGTCCCGTATCCGACAAAGAGAAACACAAAGGCCAATTTGAGAATGTGTGGGTCCAACTCCGCGGCTACCTGCTGGAGTTGGGTGATATTGAGGGCGGAACTGACGTCTCCCAGAACGCGAAGGGAGGAATAATACATCAGCACGACGCCGAACAGCGCGAGGGAAATCCCGACGGAGCAGAGGATCAAGTATTTCCAGCCGGCCTCCAACGATTCGCGTCGTCTCCAGAAGGCGATGAGAAACGTCGTCGCCAAGGTCGTGGCTTCGATCGCCACCCATTGCACGCCCAAGCTGTTGGCGACGGTGGCCAGGACCATGGCCAGTAAGAACATATGAAACAGGAAGAAAAAGAGATTCAGCCGCTTAGGCGCGATCACGCCACGGGCTACTTGCTCGTCCATATAAGAACGCATATACAGCGAACAGGCCAGACCGACGGTGCCGATAATGAACAGAATCACTGACGAAAGGGCATCGATATAGACGATCTCGCCGAACGCCGTGACCGACCCTTGTGCGAAGACGGCTCGCGTGATCACCACCTCTGCACCAACCAATGTGCCAATGCTGATCAAATTGGTCACATGGAGCCAGCGCGAGCCGGTGATGACCAAGCTGAGCCAGCCGGCCACCAGTGGTGCGAGCAAGAGCAGACTGACGGCGATCGTGACGGTTTGTCCGGTCATTCCTTCAACTCGCTGAGCCGGGTCGTATCCACACTGTCGAAGGCGTCTTGCAGCCGATTCGTATAGATTCCGGCGATCAAGGCGGCGACCAATACATCGAAGAACACGCCTAATTCGACGATCAGTGGCATGCCGTAGGTGGCAGCGGTGGCTCCCAAGAAGAGCCCATTTTCCATCACCAGGAAGGCGATCAACTGCGTAACGGCCTTTTGGCGCGAGATCATCGTGAAGAACCCGATCAGCACAATGGCTAACGCGATCGCCAACGAATCACGGGTCAACAAATGTCCGAACGGAATGATCGGCTGTGTGATGAAGAAGGCGATCATGACCAGTGCCCCGCAGATGAGCAAGCTGGCGGGCACATTGACGTTCATCACCAGCTCGCGGGTGACGTTGAGCCGTTCAATCACGCCCTTTAGCACGCGGGGGATCACGATAACTTTGACCACCACTGTCAGGGCCGCGGCGATATAGATGTGTGGAGTGCCAGTGAGGTAGGCCACTAAGGCAGCGGTCAGGGCCAAAAACAGCGATTGCAACGCAAAGAGGTCCACGCACGCGGAAAGGCGGCGCTGCGCCACGATGGCGAAGCAGGTCAGGAGTAGCATGGCTGAACCCAGGTCGACGAGTTGTGTGCCAATGTGCGGAGTCAGCCAGGACACGATCAGCCTCGCAAGATGTAAAAGAAGAGCAACCCGAGCAATGCCAGGATGAAGGCGACACCGAGCAGGTCGGTGATGCGAAAGAGGCGTAGCTTGGCAAACATGCATTCGATCGTGCCGATCAGCACGGCAAGGCCGGCGACTTTGACCAGATAAAGTGCCAGGCCGATCGACAGATTCGCCGGGGTGAGGCTCGTGGCGATGCCCCATGGAGCAAATACATTAGCGATGAGGGTGAGGAACACGAGCAGCTTGATGCCGGAGGCCCATTCAAGAAGCGCCAGATAGCGGCCTGAATATTCCAGCACCATGGCCTCGTGGATCATGGTCAGTTCGAGATGGGTGGTCGGGTTGTCCACGGGCACTCGCCCGGTTTCTGCGATGGCGACGATGAAGAGGGCGGCGAGCGCCATCAAATGCGGAGAGGGATCGGTTGCGACCCCTTCGAACAAGGCGGTCTTGTGCACAATCGTACTGAGGTTGGTCGATCCGGCCGTGAGGGCGATCGCAAAAATAGCCATGATCATGGCTGGTTCGGTCAGCGAGGCCACGATTGCCTCACGGCTGCCGCCCATCCCTCCGAATGAGGAGCCGGCATCGAGTCCTGCAAGAATGAGGAAGAACGTGCCCAGCGCGAGCAAGTAGACGAAGGCGATGATATTGCCGGCAAAGTTGAGGGGCATCTGCGAGGCAAAGATCGGTACGAGCAACCCCGCCGTGACGATCGAGGCAAAGACGATGTAGGGGGTTGCCGTGAAGATCCACGAAGTCGTCGTAGAGACGACAGGCTCTTTGCGGAACAGTTTCCTGAGATCCGCATACGGTTGAAAGATGCTGGCTCCTTGCCGACACTGGAACCGCGCCTTCACCTTGCTGATCAGACCGACGATCGCGGGCGAGAGAGCCAGTAAGACGAAAACCTGGGCCAGCGTGAGCGCGATCGCTTGGAGTATCGATTGGTCCTTCGTCATGAATCTCCGTTTACAGCGCAACCAATAAGAGCACCACGAGTGTGACGAACATATAGGCTAGATAGAGATGGAGGCTTCCTGCCTGAACGATCCGTAGCCGGTCGGCCAATCCGGACATGAACATGATCACGGGATCGTAGAGGTACTTCTGGAACATCGGTTCAATGCGAAATTCGAATCGCCGCCGCTTGGCGAAATAGCGCGATTCCGCCAGAAACTCCGTTTCAAGTTTCACGGTCGGTTGATAGATCGTGCTGAACACTCGTTTGATCGGCTGCACGAATCCCGTCGCGCTGTATTCCATACGAGGGGACAGGTTGAGACCGCATCCCCAGGTCTTGCCGTACCGAAAGGCTCGAGAGCCGCCATGTAGGGCGACGATGGCAAGTCCCAACGCTGCGGTTCCCGCGAGGATGAGGCCCAGGACAGGGGATGACAGACTCGAAAATTCCACGTTGACCGGTGCAAGGGCCCATCCGTCGAGCGCCAGCATTTTGTTCGCGACCGATGTGCCGGTCATGGAGGCGGTCACGCGGTCCAGAAGGGGGACCACCATCATTGGAGCCAGCCCAAGCACGACACAGACGGTCGCCAAGAAAACCATCCCGATGCGCATCGACCAGGGGACTTCTTGGGCATGTTTGGCGAGAGAACTGCGCGGCAGGGCCAGGAAGGAGATCCCAAACGCCTT
>DASTFK010000443.1:0-3760 GCA_035719945.1 Nitrospira sp. | reverse complement strand
GATCGATGCTCCCACGGAAATGGCCGCCTGCACCTGACTCGATCGGGCCTCGGTCTGCTGCTTTTCTCTTTGCTGTTCCGCCCGCCTGACTCTCTCTTGCAGCGCTGCGATCTTCGGTGCGTATTTCCGTCGAAGTGAGTCGGCCCCCTTGTCCCGCTGCTCTCTGCCCGATTGTTGCAACCGGAGGCGGAAGTCTCTCTCTGACTCTCCCGGGTTGGACAGCTGCGCGGCGCTCGGACTCTTGAACAATTCGAGTTTTTGTGTTCGATACAGCCAGCCTGCGAACTCTTTGGTCCAGGTCTCGTAATTTTTGGCCTTGCCGGCGGCGGACGGAAGCCCGACGAACCGCGCCTCTCCCTGCGGGGCCTGTTCGAGATCTGCCACGCTCATCGGTGCCGGCGCGGCCTTCTCCCAATTGACGGTGGCGGCGCCTTCGGACATCGGCACCAGCACCGTCACCTCTTGCGTCGTCTCAATGCCGCTCTTACCGTCGGCAAAGTGAACGTGAGACGACGCCAGCAGCATCGGCGCATAGATCAATTCGCCGCCTTCCGGTTTAGTCCCGCGAATGGGCAAGAAGTGCTGTGGAACGTCCGGAGGCAGCATCGGACGCGAGGCCGTTCCTGCCTGTTGAGGGCTGGAAGGAGCCGGAGTCCGCTCACGGCTTGGTCCCGCAACGTCCGCCCTGCGCGCATCCATCAGCAGCTTGATCTGCGAGCGGGTCAGGGGGCCTCTCAAATACGAGAGACACCACCGCGTTTCGAACACGACCGGCTCGTCTTCATGGACGTTGTTCATGAGAAAGATGCGGTTGCCGAGCCCCGCCAGCGTTTGCTCCATGCGGCCCTTATCGAACTTTCTTCCGGCGCTCGAGGAAGCCCCTTCCAAGCCTTCGAGCACACGGGCTTTGTCGCGCTCCGTCTGCAGACGGCCGATGAACCACGTACCGGTATTGGCTAGCCCTTTGTAGTCAAGGTCTACGGGATTTTGCGTCGCCAGGACGACACCTAGGCCGAAGGCGCGCGCTTGCTTGAGCAACGTCAACAGCGGGAGCTTGGACGGAGGATTGGCCACCGGCGGGAAATAGCCGAAGATCTCATCCATGTACAACAGCGCGCGCAAGCTAGTAGTCCCCGACTGCGCCCGCATCCAGCCGACCATCTGGCTGAGCAGCAGTGTCACGAAAAACATCCGCTCGGCGTCACTCAGATGCGCGATCGAAAAAATTGCCAGACGCGGCTTGCCGGATGCCGTATAGAGCAGTTGCTGAATATCCAGCGGCGCGCCTTCGAGCCAGGCTTGAAATCCGGGCGCCGCCAAGAGATTGTTGAGCTTCATCGCCAAGGCAAAACGGTCCTTCGAGGGGAAAAACGCCTCGACATCCATCACGCCGATCTTCGCCACCGGCGGCGACTGAATGCCCTGAATGACTGCGGCAAGATCCAGATCACTGCCCTGTCCCCAGGCATGGCTGAGAATCGTCGAGAGAAGGATGTGCTCGCGGCTCTGAATCGGATCGGCGTCGACCCCGAGCAAGCCGAGGAGACCGGTCACGGTCGTGCTGATCCGCTCGCGGAGCAATTCCGTATCGTTGCGGACATCATCCTCGGGTGCGGCAAACGATTTCAGAATGGAGACGGGCAGACCGGCGTTGCTCCCCGGCGTGTAGATCATGGCCTCGGCAGACTCCTTGAACCGCTGGATGCGTGCGCCCTCCTGGCCCCAGGCCGCTAAGCCCTTTTTCCAGAGGTCCGCTTGCCCGCTCGCATACTCGGCGGGAGACTGCCCTTTCTTCCGCGCATCGTCTTCATTGATCCAGGGAAGAAAGTCTTCGCCCTTGAGAGAGGGAAACGCCAGCAGCAGATTTCCGAGATCGCCTTTGGGATCAATGATGATGGCGGGAATGTTGTCGATCGCCGCCTCTTCGAGCAATGAGAGGCAGAGGCCCGTTTTGCCGCTCCCGGTCATACCCACGCAGACCGCATGGGTCACCAGATCCTTCGAGTCGTACAACAGCCATCCGGGGTTCGCCCGCTTGGCAGGCAGATCATACGGTCGGCCGAGGTAAAAGACGCCCAGTCGCTCGAAGTCCTGCGTATGCTCCGAGCCGCCGGCGGCTTCCTCCTTCGCCGGAGCAGACTTTTTCCGTGGCATCGGTCCTCCGTCCTAGAGAGAAAGGAAGGGCGCAGCAACGGCGCATTGTATGGTGGGGACCGATCCGCTGCAAGGCCACGCATCAGATCGTATTTGTGTCGTTGTGAAAAGAGACGGAAAGAGAACAGAGGGATGAGCACCCGGGAGACGAATGGCGCCTCCCGGGCCGAGAGAGAGGTTAGCTACCGCACGAAACCTTCAGAGACTCGATATCGTCTTTCATGTCCAGCTTTCCGAGGTTGGGAACGCGTTGCCCCGGAGCAAACGCGAGTTCCGTTCCCTTGAAATCCTTATCCGAGTAGGCCTTGACCGTAGCATTGGAACCCACAATCACGCTTTCGATGTCATTGTTCCAATTCTTGCCGCCCACATCTTTCAGTGACGCAAATTCCTTCGGCCCTTGAATCTTGTAGTGATCATCTTTCATGTCGAAGTCGTCATCGTCGAACACCTCGATATAGCAGTTCTTATCGATGACCTGCGTTTCCAGATCAGCCGCAAAGGCCGGCGCGGCCCCAAACGCGATTGCGGCAAGCATCGGCAACCCTATCCTCAAAAATGACATGTTGCGCTCCTTTGTTTGGTTCGTGGCTGTTTCGGTGCGTGGTTAACGGAGAATGCCGAGAAACCACAGCAGGACCAGCAGGCTCACCGGTACTCCGAGCAGCCACAGGATAACGCCTTTCCCCATTGTTCCCATTGCACTCCTCCGTTTGACGCCGACGACGAGGTCGGGTTGGCTATTGCATCAGTGCAGGCTCCTGAGTCAGGACCTGGTTCAACACGCTGACCATTCGTAGATGCGCGCGGTTGTCTTCGCGCAAGTCAGTGGCGAACAACTCCGCATGGCGCTGCTGCAAGACCTTGCCGAAGGCACCATGGTTTGCCTCAGGCACGCCGTACAGGGTGGCCAGCGAGGTCACGTATTGTCCGCTTCCCGCCGCGGCCTCCTGGCGAAGATTCTCATACGCCACTCCGGCGAACAGATTGATCTTCTCCTCTTGTCTTACCAGGCCATCTTCCGTGAACAATTCATTCGGCGTCGTACTCGAGAAAAAATTCACGGTCGTGTCGATCGTCGCTTTCGTCGTGTTACAAGCGGCGAAGTTCAATCCGATCACGATCACTGCACAAGCAGTCAACACACGACGTGCCATGTCAGGTAACATCGCTCCTCCTTTCGGGTAGAAACGTCGGGTAAAACGGCGGCCTCCGTGCGCGGGACCGCTCTTGGCCCTAGACGTATGAACTAGCGAAACTCCCAGCTTTCTGAAGTAGCAAAGGACGGGCCTAAGTGAAGAGTGACGGATGTGTGCAAGGTTCACGGTGAAACTATGGTGCTCTCCCTAACGAAGATCACTAAACCCACTCGTTTTTCTGGTGGCAGCGAGACAAGTTGTCCCTTTAGGGGGACAGGATGGATGCGCAAGGCAAGCAGAAGAGGAGTGTTACCACTCTTTAAAAATCACAAACACAGCGCCTGCCATCATGCTAAAGCCCAGAACGTAATTCCATTTCAGCGGTTCTCGATAACGCTGGTCGGAAAGTTGAGGGCATGGGATGCCCGTATACGACTTGTGCCGAGGCTCGGGCACCTTCTCACCCG
>DASTFK010000442.1:0-3849 GCA_035719945.1 Nitrospira sp. | reverse complement strand
GTGCGTTCGGGTGTCATACGAGCCTTTCTCCAAACGAGGAGAAGATTGGACTAAACGTTGTCGCCTTCCGTTGAGCTTGCGCGCTTCGTCTTTCCGCTTCCCTGCCCCCATTGCCAATTGGTGATCTCGGGCATGTCCTCGCCGTATTTGGCAATGTATTGCTTGTGCTCGAGCAGCTTCTCCTGGATCGCCTGTTTGGCATAGGCAGCCCGAGATCCAAGTTGCGGCAAGCGGTCCACAACGTCGCCAACGAGATGGAACCGGTCGAGATCGTTCATGACGACCATGTCGAACGGCGTGCTGGTGGTGCCTTCCTCTTTGTACCCACGCACGTGGAGGTTCTTGTGATTGGTTCTCCGGTAGGTGAGACGATGAATCAACCACGGATAGCCGTGGAAGGCGAACACCACGGGCTTGTCTTTCGTAAAGAGCGCATCGAAATCGAAGTCCGAAAGACCGTGCGGATGCTCGCTGGGTGGCTGCAATTTCATTAGATTTACCACGTTGACGACCCGGATCCTCAATGTCGGGACGTATTGCCGAATAATGTCCACGGCGGCGAGTGTTTCGAGCGTGGGCACGTCCCCGCAACAGGCCATGACGACGTCGGGATCCGACCCTTTATCGTTGCTCGCCCATTCCCAAATGCCGATACCGGCCGCACAATGTTTGATCGCCTGGTCCATCGTCAGCCATTGCGGAGCCGGCTGCTTGCCCGCCACGATGACGTTCACGTAGTTCCTGCTGCGCAGGCAGTGATCGGTCACGGACAACAACGTGTTCGCATCTGGAGGCAGATAGACCCGCACGACGTCGGCTTTCTTATTGACGACGTGATCGATGAAGCCCGGATCCTGATGGCTGAACCCGTTGTGGTCCTGCCGCCACACATGTGAGCTCAGCAGATAGTTGAGCGAGGCGATGGATCTCCGCCAGGGGATCTCGTTACAGACCTTCAGCCATTTGGCGTGCTGATTGAACATGGAATCGATGATGTGGATGAACGCCTCATAGCAGGAAAAGAACCCATGCCGGCCCGTCAGGAGATAGCCTTCCAGCCATCCCTGGCACTGGTGCTCGCTCAGCATTTCCATCACGCGGCCGTCCGGCGCCAGGTGATCGTCGTATGGAAAACTCTCTGCCATCCAAGCGCGATTCGTGACTTCCAACACGTCCTGCCAGCGGTTTGAGTTGTTCTCGTCAGGACTGAACAGACGAAAATTACGGCTTTCCATATTCAGCTTCATGGTGTCGCGCAAGAACTTTCCCATGTGACGGGTGGATTCTGCCGTCGTCGCGCCGGGCTTGGTGACTTGGACGGCATAGTCCTGATAATCGGGCAAACGCAAATCCCTGAGCAGCAACCCGCCGTTGGCATGCGGGTTAGCACTCATACGGCGATCCCCCTTCGGCGGCATCTCCGTCAGCTCGGGTTTCAGGCGGCCGGTCTTGTCGAAGAGGTCTTCCGGCTTGTAGCTCTTCATCCATTTTTCGAGGATCTTGACGTGTTCTGTCTTTTCCATGTCGCCCATCGGCACTTGATGGCTCCGCCAGTAGTCCTCGCACCGTTTCCCGTCAATTTCTTTTGGACAGGTCCATCCTTTGGGAGAACGAAGAATGATCATCGGCCAGAGCGGTCGCTTCTTGGCGCCGGTCTTCCGCGCCTCCGTCTTGATGCGGTGAATGTCTTCGATGATCGTGTCAAGTGTGGACGCCATCAGCTGATGCATCGTCTCAGGATCACTTCCCTCGACAAAGTAGGGCGTGTACCCGTAGCCTCGAAAGAGCTGCTCCAATTCTTGATGGCTGATGCGGGCCAGCACACAGGGATTCGCGATCTTGTACCCGTTTAAATGCAGGATCGGCAGCACGACGCCGTCGCCGAGCGGATTAAGAAACTTGTTCGAGTGCCACGAAGTAGCCAGCGGACCGGTTTCCGCCTCCCCGTCGCCGACCACGCAGGCCACGATCAGATCGGGATTGTCGTACGCCGCGCCATAGGCATGCGACACCGCGTAGCCCAATTCACCGCCTTCATGGATAGAGCCGGGGGTTTCCGGCGCCACGTGACTCGGAATGCCGCCTGGAAATGAAAACTGCTTGAACAGCCGCTTCATGCCCTCTTCGTCCTGAGACATGTTCGGGTATACTTCCGAGTAGGTCCCCTCCATGTAGGCATTGGCCACGATGGCGGGACCGCCGTGCCCTGGACCGATGATGTAGATCATGTTCAGGTCCCGCTGCTTGATCACTCGATTCAAGTGCGCATAGAGAAAATTCAGTCCCGGCGTCGTACCCCAATGGCCGAGCAGGCGGGGTTTGATGTGCTCTTTCTTCAGCGGTTGTTTCAATAACGGGTTGTCAAACAAGTAGATCTGTCCGACGGAGAGATAATTCGCCGCCCGCCAGTAGGCATCGATCAACTTCAGCTCTTTTTCTGACAGTGCATTTCCCATGAAGCGCTCCTTCTCTGCCGCCATCCACTTTCAACGGATGGCGCCTGCAAAATGATCAATTGATCGCCCGCAGACAGCGAGCCGTTTCCTTTGCAATCCACGTTTCTTCGTCCGCCGCCACCACATACACCTCCGGCCTCGAGTCATCCCGGCTGATCTTCGCCGCCGACCCAGGTTTGAGGCCTACCGCTGTGTGATTGAGGTCTGCGTTGATGCGGAGCCCGCACCACTCCATGTTCCGGCAAATCCGCTTCCGAACCTCCGGCGCATTTTCCCCGATCCCGCCTCCAAAGACGATCGCATCCGCGCCTCCCAATACGGCCAGGTAGCTGCCCAGATATTTACGCACCCGGTAGCAAAAGAGATCGATAGCGAACTCGGCGCGCTGGTCGCCTTCCTGTTCGACGGCGCGCAACAACTCCCGCATGTCGTTCGATCGGCCGGAAAGTCCCAGCAGCCCGGATCGCTCGTTGAGCCATCGTTCCACCTCGGCCGGCCCGACTTTTTCCCGTTCGGCCAGATAGTCCACGAGTGAGGCATCCACGTCGCCAGAGCGTGTCCCCATGACCAACCCTTCCAACGGAGTAAACCCCATCGAGGTCTCGACTGATTTTCCCTCTGCAATCGCAGCGACTGAACAGCCATTGCCCAACTGGAGCGTTATGATGCGCGCCTGTCTTAACGATGTTCCAGTGCAGACCGCGTAGCCGTTGGCGAGCGACGCATGCGCGATCCCGTGAAATCCGTATCGGCGGATGTGATGGCGATCGGCAAGATCTGTTGGGATCGCATAGTGCCTGGCGACTTCTGGCATCGTTCGGTGAAACGCCGTATCGAAGACAGCCACCATCGGAACGGTTGATCCCAAGACCGCTCTTGCCCCTCGAATTCCCGCAAGACAGGCCGGATTGTGCAACGGGGCTAACTCGGACAGCGCATCGATTCCTGATTCGACCTCTTCGGTAATCAGTGTGGACTCCACGTACCGATCCCCGCCGTGCACGACCCGATGTCCCACGGCTTCGATGCTGCCCGGGGAATCGCCGAGCCGACTCATGAGCACACGCATGGCCTGAGTATGGTCACGAGCCTCGACCACGACCGTTGATCGGCTCAGTTGTTGGCCTCCCACGTCCAAGCTCCCCGCGCCTCCGATGCCTTTGACGGCCCCTTCCAGCAGGGCCGGTCGCGTTGTCAGCGTGCCGTTCTCCTCCACGACCTCTGCAACCCGGAATTTCACCGATGAGCTTCCGCTGTTGATCACGAGGATCCGCATGTCAACGCTGAAGTCTCAGACGATCCCGTGCCTCAATCTTCATGCGAGTCCGAGCGGCGTAGAGCGTGTGCCTCAAGTATTGGACGCATCAAAGATGCTCTGAATGAATTTATCCAG
>DASTFK010000441.1:0-6127 GCA_035719945.1 Nitrospira sp. | reverse complement strand
TCGCGACCGGCGGTCGATCGCTTCCGAAATCGGGGAGCGATGGTTCGGGCTATGCGCTGGCACGCTCTCTCGGTCATTCGCTGACATCGACCGTTCCCGCGCTCGTGCCACTGGTCCTGCAGGAGACGATGTTTCATCGGATGCTCTCGGGCCTGTCGCAGGATGTAGCGCTCACCACGGTCGTGGGCGGGAAGCCCGTGGACTTCCGCAGGGGAAGCCTGCTCTGGACCCATTTTGGCGTGAGTGGTCCGGTGGTCATGGACGCGAGCCGGTTTTGGACATTGGCACGCGAACAGGGAGAGCAGGCTGACGTCTCTGTCAGTCTGGTTCCGGAATGGACGCCGGAAGCGGGACGGACCTGGTTCATGGCACAGGCGGCGGCCAATCCGCGAAGGTCGCTCGGCAAGACGTTGGCGCTCATAGTGCCGGAGCGCTTGGCGGAGGCTGTCTGCACCTCTATCGGTGCCGATGCACGGACCCCCACGGCGCAGGTGCCTCGCGGCGAACGGGACGGGGTGGTCGCGGCCTTGACCCGGCTGCCTCTCCCCGTGGCGACGGAGCGTGGGTGGAACCATGCCGAAGTGACGGCCGGCGGCATTCCCCTCGAGGAGATCAATTATCGGACCATGGAATCGAAGTTGGTTCCGGGGCTGTATCTGATCGGAGAGATGCTCGATTGCGACGGGCGCATCGGCGGATTCAATTTTCAGTGGGCCTGGGCGACAGGCTACGTGGCCGGGTGCGCCGCAACCGCTTCGCCGGCATGAGTCCGCGCCTTTCTGTCCGACACTTGAGCTATTGACGAGAGCGGAGTACATATGAAGGAAGCGCTGCGACGCGCCCGTTGCTCATGATCCGATTCTTCGGCCACATCCTCACCTCCCTCGGTAGTAAGGTTCTCATTGCCCTCTCGGGGCTGGCGTTCGCCGTCTTCGTCGTTTTCCACATGCTCGGTAATTTACAGGTGTTCCAAGGGCCGGATGCGCTGAATTCTTATGCCGCGTTCTTGCGGGATATGCCGATGGCCCTGTGGAGCGCGCGGCTGACGCTGCTCGCGATCGTTGCGGTGCACATCGGCCTTTCGGTCCGGTTAGCCATCCAGAACCGGCGCGCCAGGCCGGCCGGCTACGTGACGCATCGGTATCGCCGGGCGTCGCTGGCGTCCAGGACGATGGCGCTCACTGGCAGCCTCCTGGTGTTGTTCATCGTCTTTCACCTGCTGCATTTGACCGCCGGCTTGGTGGATCCCTCGGTACACAACCGGCTGGACTTCCGCGGACACCGTGATGTATTCGGCAATATCGTGCACGCGTTTCAGAATCCGGTGCTGGTCGTGATCTATCTCATCGGACAAGTGGCGCTGGGGTTTCATCTCAGCCACGCGCTGTCCAGCAGCCTCCAGAGCTTGGGCATGGAACATCCCATGCTCGACCGACTCTTTCGCGGCACGGGCCTGCTGGTCGCCATGCTGGTGGTCGTCGGGAATGCCGCCATCGTGCTGGCGATCGCCTTTGGGCTGGTACGCGCATGATCACACTCGATTCCAAAGTCCCGTCAGGACCGCTCGACAGCAAATGGGACCGTCACCGTTTCAGTGAAAAGCTGGTCAGCCCGTCGAACAAACGGTCGATCGGCATCATCGTGGTGGGAACGGGCCTGGCGGGTGCCAGCGCGGCGTCTACCCTTGGACAGCTCGGCTATCACGTGGATTGTTTCTGCTTTCAGGACAGCCCCCGCCGCGCGCACAGTATCGCGGCGCAGGGCGGCATCAATGCGGCGAAGAACTATCAAGACGACGGCGACAGCACCGAGCGGCTGTTTTATGACACGATCAAGGGAGGCGACTTCCGCTCGCGCGAAGCGAACGTCTACCGCCTCGCGCAGGTCAGCACCCAGATCATCGATCAATGTGTGGCGCTCGGCGTGCCTTTTGCCAGAGAATATGGTGGACAGTTGGCCAACCGCTCGTTCGGGGGCGTCCAGGTGTCCCGCACGTTTTACTGCCGGGGTCAGACGGGCCAACAACTGTTGCTCGGCGCCTATTCCGCCCTCTGCTGGCAGATCGAGCGTGGCCAGGTGAGGATCCATCCGCGGACGGAAATGCTCGATCTGATCGTCGTTGACGGCAACGCACGGGGGATCGTCGTGCGCGATCTCGTTACCGGCGAGATCCAATCGCACACGGCTCAAGCCGTCGTGTTGGCGACCGGAGGCTACAGCAATATCTTCTATCTCTCGACCAACGCCAGCGGCAGCAATGTCACCGCGACCTACCGGGCATGGAAGCAGGGCGCCGCCTTTGCCAATCCCTGCTTCACACAAATCCATCCGACAGCAATCCCACCGAGCGAGGCCTATCAGGCGAAGTTGACGCTGATGTCCGAGTCGCTGCGCAACGATGGGCGTTTGTGGGTCCCCAAGCAGAGGGGTGAGGTCCGGCCGCCCGATGAAATCCTTGAAGAGGAGCGCGATTATTTCTTGGAACGCCGCTATCCGCGCTTCGGCAATCTGGCTCCCCGCGATTTGGCGTCTCGGGCGGTCAAACAGATCTGCGACGAAGGCTGCGGAGTCGGGCCCGGCGGGTATGGGGTATATTTGGACCTCTCGGACGCCATCGCCAAGCAAGGGCTCGAGGTCATCCAGGAACGCTACGGCAATCTCTTCGACATGTATCAACGCATCACCGGCGAAGATGCCTATAAGACGCCGATGCGCATCTATCCTGCGCCGCACTATACGATGGGCGGGCTATGGGTCGATTATAATTTGATGAGTACGATTCCTGGCCTCTTCGTGATCGGAGAGGCGAACTTTGCCGATCATGGCGCCAATCGCCTAGGCGCGAGTTCGCTAATGCAAGGGTTGGCCGACGGCTACTTCATCCTGCCCTACACGATTGGCCATTACTTGGCGACCACCAAGAGCAGCCCGATCGGTCCCGGTCATCCCGATGTGCGCGCCGTGAAAGAGCGGGTGAACGAACGGGTCAGGCTTCTGCTGCGGGGGCGAGGCAGACAAACCGCTGCCTCCTTTCACCGAACGTTGGGACACCTCATGTGGGATCTCTGCGGGATGGCGCGACACGAAGCAGGACTCAAGCAGGCGCTCGAGCGAATCCCGGCCTTGCGCGAGGAGTTCTGGCACGATGTGGCGGTGCTCGGCTCGGGGGAGACGCTGAATCAAGAACTGGAATATGCCGGGCGGGTCGCCGACTTCCTCGAATTTGCCGAACTGCTTTGCCATGACGCGTTACATCGCGAAGAGTCGTGCGGCGCGCATTTCCGGGAAGAGCATCAGACAGCACTTGGAGAGCCAGCGCGGGACGATGCCCGATTCTCCCATGTCGCCGCCTGGGAATATGTGCCCAACAGCCGGCCGGTGCTGCACAAGGAGCCGCTCATGTTCGAGTTCGTGAAACCCTCGACACGCACATACCAATAGTAACGAGAGCGATGAAGTTCACGCTGAAAATCTGGCGGCAGGCGGGACCGGCGGACAAGGGCCGGCTGGTCACTTATCAGGCCAAGGACATCAGTCCGGCGATGTCCTTTCTCGAGATGCTGGACGTGGTCAATCACGAGCTCACGCTCAAGGGCGAGGAACCGGTGGCGTTTGAGTATGATTGCCGCGAAGGCATTTGTGGCAGCTGCTCGCTCGTCATTGACGGCGTCCCGCACGGGCCAGATCGCGGCATCACGGCCTGTGAGCTCTATATGCGTCGGTTTAAGGACGGCGCCACAATTACCATCGAGCCCTGGAGGGCCAAGGCCTTTCCGATCATCAAGGATCTTGTCGTGGACCGGAGCGCGTTGGACCGCATCATGCAGGCCGGAGGGTATATCTCGGTCAACACCGGAGGAGCGGTCGACGGCAATGTGTTTCTGATCGGCAAGGATCAGGCGGAGACTGCGATGGATGCCGCCTCCTGCATTTCGTGTGGGGCCTGTGTCGCTGCCTGTAAGAACGCGTCGGCCACGTTGTTTGTCGCGGCCAAGGTCTCTCACCTTGCCTTGTTGCCTCAAGGCGATCCCGAACGAACGAAGCGCGCCAAAGCCATGGTCGCCGCGATGGACCGCGAAGGGTTCGGGTCCTGTAGCAACCAGTATGAATGTGAAGCCGTGTGCCCAAAATCGATCAGCGTCCGGTTCATCGCCAAGTTGAACCGGGAGTTTCTCCACGCCACCATCGCTGAGCCGGGTCCATTCACCGAAGCCCCGGCCGATCCCCTCGACGAATCGCACTAAAATCCCGCAAGTTAGCGGACGCCTAAGACAGCGGGCTTGACGACATTTCCCCACAAAGGCCGTCTGTTCCACCTCTTCTCTTGACAGATCAGGAGACATGCACTATCGATGAGTCATGGGCCGACTGCTCAATTGTCCCCAGTGCCGTTACGAACAGGTGCTTCGCTCCAGGCCGCTCTCGGCCAGCGAACGGGTGGCGGCGATCTTCCTGCTGTCTCCCTTTTCTTGTCCGCAGTGTAGTTGCCGCTTCCTGGCCTCGCGCATCGGGCTGGACCGCCCGCGCCATCCGGTCGACCGTCGTGAGCATCTCCGGATTCCTGTGCGGCTGTATCTCTCTTTTTCCGGCGGCAAGGTCCGCGGCGAGGGGACGGTACTCGATCTCTCGATGGGCGGCTGTATCATCAAGAGCGAGACTCACGTGCGGGTCGATGATATTTTTTACCTGGAAATCTCGACAGTGGCTCACGAGCCGCCGCTCGAGGTAGCCGCAATGGTGCGATCAGTCAGTCAGCGCGGTATCGCCTTCAAGTTCCTGCGTTCAGCTCAGGACAACAAGCGGCTGCTGGCTTTCATTCAGGCGCATACCGCCGATCATCTGCAGAAATCCGCAGCCGCAGCCGTGCCTGCCAAAGGCTGAGAGCGCACCTCTCAGTGCCTCCCCGATCATCCTCTACGCAACGTATTTAGATCGGTTGTTCCCAGGCGGACGGCAGGGGATATTCCGTGGTCAGCCGCTCGTGCTCAGTGAGATCGTATGGCTCGATCGTCAAGTCACGCGGATCGAGCGGTTCGGCGCAGGTTGGAGAGGTCAGGAAATCGATCAAGGCTTGCGCCTTGTCCTTGGTAGAAAACCGGCAGAGCCCATATTCCGGCATTGTTGAAGAAGGATGCCAGAAGGCCAGTTCAATCGCGCTTCCTTGGTAGATGCCCAGTGAGCGGTGCCTGACTTGAAATCCACCTGGCTGGTGGGACGAACGCTCAATCGACATGGGCGGCAACCTCCGCTATCTTCAAGTGTATCCGCATGATAGCATGATCCGGTTTGCACCTTCATCAGAAGGAGGACAGCTATGGGCAGGGGTCTCATGATCGTGCTGGGTGTCCTGATGAGCGCGAGCCTGTGGGGTTGCGGCTATAACGATTTGCAAGGGCTCGATGAGGACACCAAGGCCGCGTGGAGCGAAGTGGTCAATCAATACCAGCGACGGGCTGATCTCATCCCCAACCTCGTTGCCACAGTGAAGGGCTATGCCGCGCACGAGAAGGAAACGCTCGAAGGTGTCGTGGAGGCCAGGGCGAAGGCCACCGCGGTTCAGATCACACCTGAAACACTGAAGGATCCCGTGGCCTTCGAACAGTATCAAAAAGTGCAGGCGGGTCTGACATCAGCGCTTGGCCGTCTCATCGCGGTTGCCGAGAATTATCCGAATCTGAAAGCGGATCAGAACTTCCGGGACCTCCAGAGCCAACTCGAGGGGACGGAAAACCGTATTGCGGTCGCCCGTAAGCGCTATATCGACCGGGTCGCGGAATTTAACAAAAAGGTCCGCTACTTTCCCACGAATCTGACGGCCAAGTTCATGCTCCATATGGAAGAAAAACCGAACTTCACGGTCGCCGACGAGAAGGCGGTTGCCAAACCGCCGGAGGTCAAATTCAACTGAACCGGTTCCAATGATGCGCGCCCATTGTATGAGCCGTGTCTGGCGAGCGCCGGCACGGCTCATCATCTTGTTTGGACTTCTTCTCAATCCACTTCTCGTATCTGCACTGGACGTCCCGCCCTTGACGGGACGTGTGGTGGATCTTGCCCATATCCTGTCCGGTCAGGACACCGAGCACCTGAGCGATCAGCTCACGACGCATGAGGAGAAAACCGGCAA
>DASTFK010000440.1:0-4951 GCA_035719945.1 Nitrospira sp. | reverse complement strand
TGAGACACAGTCCACCATCCAAACCGATCGGTTCGGCCACCAACAAGCATGTGGAGGAAACGCCCGCCCAGCCATCGCGCCCGGATGCAGACGCAATTTGGCGAGCAGGCGACGCCGATGTCTGGCCGTGTCCTACGAGCTATATGGTTGGTTGCCAAACACTTTCCACCCGTGCAATGAGGATCAGTGCTCCTCCGTCTTCACGCCCCATGACATAACGTTGTAATACAACGGACGGACTGCACTGATACAGGAACGTTCTATCCCTATGGAGTAGAGCGTCCCTAAGACCCTCCTCTTCTGCACACCATTCTTCCAGTTCAAGTTCCGTACGCGCTGTCACTTGTTGCTTTTGACACCAGTGAATGCGCGCCACAATTGAGTTGCTGGTCTGTGTCGTGTGATCAACGTTGATGATGCGGTCACGAGAGTCCTTAAAAGCATGAACCGGAGCTGGCATCAGCTCTTCGGCATTCATCGGGGCGAGTAAACGGCTCATGATGAACCTCCATGTAGTAAGCAGATGGAAGCCGCTAGTCTTGCTTGCTAAGCACGTGATGACAAGATAGACGGCAGCGGGGAAACTTCACTACAAGGAGTCAGTTGGAGGATCGGTCTGAGAAGGGCTCGACGTATAGCGATGATGTTTCTTGGCAGGCATGCTGAGGCCCCATAAGTCTGATTTTCCATCAGGACACGCAAAACCTAGGCCAGCCGTTGCATAGGGTGAATGAACCAGTTTCTCGCACGTTAAACCATTGTCTGTCGTGGATATGCTGCAGGCCGCGTGCACAACTGTTGGTTTTTTGCTTGAGGGCACGTCACGCCTAGTCCGCTTTTCTCTGACTTCAGCACAGGCCGCGCTTGTGGAGCCAGACTCGAATAGAAGGGGGTCGGAGTCCAGCACTCCTCTCACCAGCATCGTGATTGATCGCGGATTACAGCCGGCACAGATCCTTCGAAGGAATGCAGCAGATCATGCGGACCGGAACATCAGAATCTGCCATAAAGCAGTGTTGCTCGTTCGGAGCGATGTAGACTGAATCACCAGGCTTGAACGATATCTCCTTTCCTTCCGCTCGGATCCGTCCAGTTCCTGAAACAATATAGACTTCATGCTCCCAAGCATGCGTGTGGTAGGGCGTGGCAGCGCCTGGCGTTACGTCGAAGACGCGCATGGCGAAGGTTGGGGCACCGTCCTGAGCTGTGATCATCTCACGGATCTGCACGCCATCGGACAATCCTTCGTACTTGCTTGGCGAGACATCGTTATAGGATTTGATTACCATCCGTCTCCCTCCACACGACTCAGTCGTGAGATATCTTTGCCGTTCCGTCCACGCGAAACACGTATCCTTTCACGTGGAGCGAGTCTCCCTTGTTTCTCGGAAAGCTTCTTTACCCGCCGTCATGGCCGCTTCGACATCGGTCTGCCTGTTCGTCATGAAGGTCTTGCTCCGTTCAATGACGTCGTCGAGTGCAGTACGCACTTCTTTACCTGCCTTGATCAAGTCTTGCAGCTTCTTCTTCGCATAGTCTTCCAATTCCCAGCGGGTTTCTTGCCCTGACTTATCGGTCAAAAGAATTCCGGCAATGGCACCGACCACGGCTCCTCCGAGAAAGGTGATGAATAGGACTCGTCCTGAATACCTGACGTTCTGATTGTCCATGTTTGTTCCTCCATCATGCTCATTTTTACCGGCCGGCTTAAGGTCTACAGCTATTCTATGACTTATCAACAATAATTGGAACGTCAATGGGCGCAGATTGCCCCCCCCTCCGCCGGCTATTCTCCATGAGCGATGGCCCACTGCCTTCCCAGGCCATGAAATTTTACGCAAGAGAAAACGGTGACATTCTGGATTTTGCGGCGCGTGGAGGGGCGTAATGGGTAGATCATCAATCGGCGTTGCGAACTTCTGGCGAATTGCGTACAGTCCCGCGTTGACCTCCTATCATTTTGCAACGCACGAGAGGACATGTGGATCATGAAGCACACATATTCTATGCACGAAAAGAACTTCACGTTCGATGCTGACAGTCCGTTTTACACAATCACACTTGTCGGAGCTGGGACCAAGGTTGCGATCGCGACGCTGGCGCTTCTGATTGGACTATCCATCATCAGTTGTTCCTCGGATCGTGCCACCTCCTCTCCCGTATCTCCCACGACACAAGGCGGACGCCAGTCGGACGGAACCACCGCGTCCTCCACGTCAACGATCACACCCGACAGGGTAAAGGCGGCACTTGTGGCGCTGGATTCGCTTGCTAAGTCCAGTCTTCAGAAGACGGGCGTGCCTGGCGCTGCGATTGCGGTGGTCTATAAGGATCAAGTGGTCTATGCCAGAGGCTTCGGTGTACGAGAGGCTGGCAAGTCAGACCCGGTCGATGCAGACACGGTGTTTCAACTCGCATCAGTCTCCAAGCCGCTCGGCTCGACTGTGATCGCGGGACTTGTCAGTGACCGGGTGGTGAAATGGGACGATCGCATTATCGATCATGATCCGGGCTTTCGCATGCATGATCCTTCTGTGACCGCAGCAGTCACGATCCGGGATATGTACTCCCACCGCAGCGGGTTACCAGATCACGCCGGCGACTTGCTGGAGGACATGGGCTATGGCCGCGCAGAGGTCTTAAAGCGCCTCCGCTTTATTCCAACGAAGAATAATTTTCGCTCGCATTACGCCTACACGAACTTCGGCATGACTGAAGGCGCAATCGCCGCCGCCAATGGTGCCGGAATCTCCTGGGAGGACCTATCCCAGGAACGACTCTACAAGCGGCTGGGGATGACCTCCACAAGCTCGCGCCTCTCTGAATTCCTGACCAGGACGAATCGCGCTCACGGTCATGTTTTGCTTGGTGGGAAGTGGGTCTCCAAGTATCAGCGCGAACCCGACGCTCAATCGCCAGCCGGCGGCGCCAGTTCCAGCGTCAGCGACATGGCACGATGGATGCGACTGCATCTGCACAACGGCACGTTCGAAGGCGCTCCCGTCGTGTCACCCGAAGCGCTCGCAGAAACCTATCGGCCCCACATGGTCAGCGATCATGAGATCAAATCCGCCTCGGAACTATATAGTTTTTATGGTCTAGGCTGGGGCGTGCGAACCGATGAATTGGGTCGCGTCGTCTTGAGCCACTCGGGAGCCTTCGCACTGGGCGCTGGGACGGCGGTTCAGTTGCTGCCTTCCGAACAGCTCGGCGTTATCGTGCTGACCAATGCGCAACCGGTTGGATTGGCCGAGGCGCTGGGACTCAGTTTCGTTGACCTGGCGACCTCGGGCAAGGTGCAGCGAGATTGGCTGGCGTTTATTCGACCTTACTTCGAGGCAATGGCCAAAGAAGATTACAGTCCGATCGACTATTCGAAAGCACCCTCCTCGCGTTCATCCGCGCTGCCGAACACCGTCTATGCTGGCACCTACGCCAACGATCTCTACGGTCATCTTGAGGTCGTCATCGAGAATGGCAAACTCGTCATGAAGCAAGGCCCCCACAAACTAGCCTATCCGCTGTCACACTATGATCATGATACGTTCTACTATGAAACCGCTGGTGAAAATGCCGTCGGTTTGAGCGGCGTCACGTTCACCATTGAAGGGGATGGGAAAGCCTCCCGCGTTGTTGTCGAGAATTTGAACAAGGATGGTTTAGGCACATTCGCACGCCTGTCAGCTAAGTAGGGAGTGTCAACAGGAACCATTTCGCGGCGCATCGCCGACCTTGAACGTGACACGCCTCTCCCATTCAAGCGGCGAGAAAGGAGAACACCGTCATGGCCCAATCCGCGGCATCGCAGAGGGGACCACACACGTTTGTCAAGGGCGTTCACGGCGTTCGCTATCAGGTGAAGGACGTCGCGCGCGCCATTGCGTTCTACACAAACCACCTCGGCTTCAACCTCGAACGCCAGCAGTTGCCTGCCTTCGCGAATGTCTCGCTAGGCGATGCACAGATTCTCCTCAGCGGCCCAGGGGCATCCGGGTCACGGCCGATGCCGAATGGTGCGACACAGCAGCCCGGCGGATGGAATCGGGTGGTGCTGAAAGTGGATGACTTGCCAGCGTGCATCACCGCGTTAAAAGAGGCTGGGATCCATTTCCGTAACGAGATGGAAACGGGACCAGGTGGCCGACAAATCCAGATTGAAGATCCCGACGGCAACCCAATCGAACTGTTCGAGCCAGCTCGGTAGCGCCGGCTGTGAAGCTGTCATGCGAGGCTGAAGAAAGGTGTCAGGAACCATTTCGTGGCGCGTGGCGGGCGGCTCTTGTCACCAAAGCTCCGTTGGACGTCTCACACCCTTGCGGATGGACGGGACATAGCCGCTGATAACGAATCAGCGGGACAACAATCATGCTTTGCCGTCGCATACTTGGGAGTTCTTATTCCATTCTTTCGATGTCCGGCAAAACCCACGCCTTCTGGAAAAGTGGTTTTTCCGGACCATAGAACCGGAAGAGAACTTCGAAGCCTCCGTCGGCGCTCGTCGGCACCCAGTTTGACTCCTTCCCATCTGGCGGTGTTGAGCCGAAAAAAAGGTCGACCGAGCCGTCCGCGTTCTTCTGCAGTCCTGGTGTATTCGATGAGCGGCTGAACCAACGTGTATTGCGGATGAGCGTGTGTGTGGCGCCGTCGTACGCAGTGGCTGACCAGTAGAGGCTTACGGGGACGTCGGGAGGCACGGTCAGGCGATAGACATTGGCCCCATTGAGGCGACGGCCAGACTTGTCCTTGATGGTCATCAGATAGAACTGCCCCGCACCAAGGTGCTTCGCACTGAAGTAAACCATGGCATACGTCACCGCACGCCCATCTATAGGGTAACTGTTTCGGCTCGCAAAAAAGTTGGGCATGCCTTCGACGACTTCCGGCGATGCTGGCACGGCCCAGTGATTGCCCTCATTGAATGGCGGAACGAAGGTCTTTTCATATTGCATCT
>DASTFK010000439.1:0-4379 GCA_035719945.1 Nitrospira sp. | reverse complement strand
CACCGAGGCAGCTCAACTGGTCGGGTGACAGCCGGCCACTAGGGTTTCGGCTGACCGGCTTCCGTATCGAGCCTCTGGTGGCCCCCGTCTATCAGATGGGCCAGGTCATCGACTTCACCGACAAGGGCAACGCCGCCCCGTACCTCGAGGGGGGATGGAGCGCGCCCGATGAATACGGCTGCTGGACGTTAGGCACCGAGGCCACGCTCACCTTGCGACTGGATCCCCGCCCCGACGGACCGACGTCGCTCTCAGTGTTTGTCTCGGACATCATGGTGGATGTCACGGCACCCACTCTTCCAGTCGAGGTTTCGGCCAATGGTAAAATGTTGACGAAATGGACCATGGGACCGGATCGTACACCGCACCAACGAACCGTGGAGCTGCCGCCTGAAGTGATCCCCCTCGATGGATCCCTCAGCCTGGTAATTCGGGTCGCAACTCCTCGGACCCCCTCCTCCATGGGTTGGTCCGGCGATATCAGGCCGCTGGGTATCCGGCTGACAAGAGCCGTGATCGGAGGACGCGGGCTGCTCGACTTGGTGGCTCGTGGGTGGGCCGCACTCCTAGGCCGGTCTCGCACTGAGACGTCCCAGTCACAGCCCGAAGACAAAGATTTGAGCCTGTCTAAATGAACAGCAACGGCAACGATCGGCCGGTTTCAGACGGCGGCTTCGCCAACACACCGAGCAAAGCCCCTTTCCGAGCAGTGAATCTGCCCCTGGCGGGATTGCGCATTGTTACAACGCGTCCGCCTCTCAATTGGTTTGGTGGCGTGGACTTCGATTTCGCCACGGAAATGGCCGAAGAATTGCGCGCGCTGGGCGCCGCTGTTTTCGAGCTGGACACTCGCGGCTTCATATTTCCGAACCGGGACTATATAAAAGCAATCACCCAGGAGCTCCGGTCGTTTCGCCCGGATGTGGCAATGTCGCTGCCGAATGCCACGTACGCCCTGCTGTGCAGCAGCGGCCAGGGAAACATCTTCGCAGACATCCTGCAGATCCCCGTCATTATGCTCTGGGACCACGGCCTGCTCCAGTGGCCGAGATGGTGTCTCTACCCGTTGCCTGAAAAGCCGGCCCAGTCTACCCCGGGATCGATCCAGAAGCTCCGCGAGGCTTTGAGTCATCCCCTGTACCACCACTACTCGCCCGATAGCGGTCACATGATGGCGTTTGATCGGCTGGGCGTCCTCTCCCGAGACAAGATCAAGATGTTTCTTCAACCGGCCTACCCGAACTTCGTCAAACATGGATACCGCGTGGTCGATCGGAGCGCGTTTCGCGCTAGGGTCGCCTTCGCCGGCAACGTCTACCTCCAGGCCAGCCAAGAGCTTCCGTTCCGGGACGAGCCTGTCTTGACGGAGATTGAGGAGCGCGTGCTCGCCCGTAAGCAAGAACGGCTCACCGATTCGCTTTGGGATCTGCTGATGGCGGAGATTGACCAGCTGGACCGCCCGATCCGCGAGCAGCTCCGGCTTGGGCCGGACTGCACGTTTTTTTGGCGTTTTGTCCACGACGAGATCGAAGTCGTTGGCAACACCCGTGCGCGCCTGGCGGTGCTGGGCGGCCTCAAGCACGAATACGATTTCTTCGGCAACTTCATCGAGCCCAAGAGCGCCGACACCCTACGCAGCCACTATAATATTCGCCTGCGCAAGAGCCTCGATTACTTCACGGAGCTACCGCTTCTGTTTACCAACAGCGATGTCATCGTGGACATCGTCAACTTGGGCTACAACTCGGGAATTTCCCCAAAGATCATGGGCTGCCTCGCCTGCGGTGGTCTGATCCTCTTTGATTACAAAGAGGACTTCCACCGGGCGCTTGGTGACGTTGGCAACCAGGTGATGTACCGAACCATCGATGAGCTGAACGGGTTGGTGGATCTGTATCTCAGCGACGGCCGCCGACGGCACGACGTCTCTCGTTACATCCAGTACCAAATTGAGACTAAGTACAGCTTCGGCAAGCTATGCCAGCGGATACTGGTCGAGGAGCCGGTGTGGCGGGGTGTTGGCTAAAATTTAACTAGACCAGCCGCCCTTGAGTCTGTCTGGCCCAGGCAGACGGGGCGGAGCAGACGCATGCATCATCCTATCTTCGGCCGTTTCGAGCGCTTCAAGGGTTTCGTTCCACCCGGCTGTCACATGGATTTTCTGGGGGTGATGACACGGAACGCATTTGTCGAGGGCCTGATGGCTGCCGTAGGGGAGAGGTTCGCTGATCCCGGTTACTTCGAGACGGACTATCCCCAGCCGGACGAAGAATACTTCGAATGGGTCGATCTGCTCGAGTCCGTGAGCGGCGCTCGGAACCGGTTCACCATGGTCGACCTCGGTGCCGGTTTCGGCCGTTGGCTCGTGAAGGGCGCGGCTGCCGTCCGGCAGTGTCACGGCGACTTGCCAATTAAACTTATTGGCGTCGAAGCGGAGCCAACACATTTCGAATGGCTAAAGCAACATTTCAACGACAACGGTCTTGATCCAGCACAGCATGAGCTGATCGAAGCTGCTGTGGACGGCCAGGAACGCACGGTCCGCTTCTGTGTCGGCAAGCCCGACGAATGGTGGGGGCAAAAGATGTCTAACCCGTTTTTGGACAGCCAAGGAGTTCCCTGTCGTGAGGTGAAGACGATCACTTTGAGCCGAATTCTTGGCGCCCTGGGTCTTGTGGATCTGATCGACCTGGATGTTGAAAAGGCGGAGTTGGTGGTACTCCAGAGTGCCATCGAGGAGTTGAACCAGAAAGTCAAGCGAGTTCATATCGGCACCCATACGCCAGAGATCGAGCAGGGGCTGCGGGCGCTGTTCTGGGAGCACGGGTGGTACAAGAGAAATGATTACGGAGTCGGCAGAACTGAGCTGACGGAGTGGGGTGAGATGCATTTTGGGAACGGCGTGCAAACCTGGCTCAACCCCCGCCTGTCAGCCGTTCAACCTATTTCGGCGGAGCTGACGTGGCTCCAGTGGGCCATAAGGTCGAGTGATTTCAGATACGGCACACTGCAAGAGGAGGAGCGCAAGCTCAAGATCGAGCTTGACAACGCCCGACGCGAAGCGAGCGCCTTCGAGAACAAACTAAAAGACCAGGAACGCCAGGTGAGTACGCTAGAGCAAACCGTCGAGGCGCAAAAGCACGAGATTACCGGGCTGCGCCAACAGCTAGGCCGGAAAATCTCCGAACTCGCCGAACTAAAGGACCGCGAACGCCAGGTAAGTGCGGTACAGCAAACTGTCGAGGCGCAAAAGCACGAGATTACTAGGCTACGTCAGCAGCTGGAAGGATGGGAGAAGCACTGGCAGTCGGTAGAGAACTCAGCAGGCTGGCGCTTGCTCAGCGCCTGGCGGAGTATGCGTGATTTGATTGCACCCGAGAAAACTTGGCGACGGCGGCTTTACGACTCAGTTATTAGCCGTCTCCGTCCGCATACCTTTCGAAGGCAACTTTAGGTCCCGTGTGTGCTGCTTATATTGTTTACGCATCGTTATCCAAGTCTCGCCTCTAGATAATTCTTCCCGATTGACTGTGATTTCTCAGCTCGCTTTCGTTATGCTGTTGCACAGCTTTTAAAATCACGCTTGCGGAGCGCTACTCACTACAGATCCTTAGCGACAGGATCTGGGCAGTTGCTGGACCTGCATTCTGCCAGTTCTGCAGGATGAATCTACCTACGTTAAGCAGGTCCGCAATCGGAATATGCACTTCCTGTATACGGGAGCCTGGCTGGAGATTCTTTCTCATCAGGAAGTCCCGTTCAGACACGTTGAGGAGACCGATACCGATCTCGCCACATTCCACGATAATCTCAGCGATGAGCAGATGTCCTAGCTCAGCTGAGTGTGGGAGACGCAAGCAGAGTTCAGCGCCGTAGGCCCAGGGCTCTTCCGGACATTGAACCCAAGCCGAACCGACAGCTGGGTCGATGGCATGAGAGCCAAGGGACAACTTGCTCTCCTGGAGATTAAAACCCGTGCTGACGCATTCGCGGTCCTTTTCCGGTTCGATGGAAATCGGGCAATCGAGAACGCGATAAATAATGCGATCCAGGGTCTCCACCACGGCCTCTTTCCTATGCCGATTCTTCCAGAAAACAGACAACTCCTCCCATAAATCGATTACCGAGCGAGCAGATATCTGCTTACCGCCGAGGCGTATGCGAAGCGTCAATTCATCTTCGAACCGGGTAGGGTGTTGCCGGAAATCTGACTGATCAGAACGGCCACGCTCATGAAGACTCGTAGCCGCATAGGAAAAGTGCGGTCGGCATTGTTCGACTAAGGAAAGAATCAGAAAGCTGTCCTCGGCGGTTGACATGTGGGGATCACAGAGCAGCGCGGGGCTCAGGAGATCGCGCGAGGCGACGAAACAGTTAGA
>DASTFK010000438.1:0-8889 GCA_035719945.1 Nitrospira sp. | reverse complement strand
AAAATATCGAGATAGGCATTGTTGGTGTCGTTCGCAAAGTGGCCGCTGATCAGCGAGGTTGAGATCAACTGGACCATCGAATACCCTGCGACCCGCCCGGAGCCGAAATCCACAACCTGACATTCGCCGAATCGCTGCATGTCGATGAGCTCGCAGAGCTCGACGACGTAGCGGCGGATATGGTCGGCGTTGCGGATCAAATCGGGATGGCAATCTTGCAGGTCAACGGCAGTGCACAATCCCCAGGCTTTCCCCTCTCCAACCATCTCCCGTGCAGGGGTGGTCGAGGAAGCCGCTGGGGCACTCGATGGCAAAATCGTCTCTTCGGAACCAACCGGGACGCTCATAGGGCAGTCCGCCTTTCTGTGTGTGGGTGAAAAAATACCGGAGATTTTTTGCACTATACCACGATTTTCTTCATCTGCATGACTAGGAACAAAGTTTTTTGTGGGACGGTTGCGAGAGTGGTCGGTTGACAAGATTCTTGAGCCTCGTGGAGAATGCCGGCCATGACCACCGGCTCCGAAACGCCTTCCTCCGATCTTCCCGACCGCCTCTGCACGTGGTGCAAGGTGCTCATGAAAAAACGGCTGGTCGCCAGCGGACAATTTATCCACTACACCTGTCCGAAATGCATCTTCCAGCACACGATGCGACGAGGGCCCAAGCCTCCAGCCCCTCACCAGGGACATTGATGCTGCGATCTTTCTGGATTTGGCAATGCCATCCCTTGTGAGAGCCGCCCTTTAGAGCTTTCCCTCAATGCGGGAACGGATGTCCTCCATCCGGCGACGATTCACGCCCAGGTCCCCGTAGCCGGTTCGAGAGGCCGAGCGAAAATGGATCGCCTTTGCCTCATCGTCGAAGAGAAATTCCACATCGTCGACGAACCGTAAGAGCAGGCTCGTAAATTCGTAATGGAGATAGGTCTCGTCCTCTTCGACCAGTCTTGTGCGGGGCAGGCCGGCAATCACCGTCTTCAATACAACCTTCGCGTCCGACTTCGTCCTCGAAAATCGGTAGGGGGCGATCGCATGGCGACTGTCCTGCGATGGGGCCAGCGTTGAGACACAGTTGGGACTGTCCGGACATGGAGGGATTGGACGATGGGACATGGTCCCCGCACTTTACGCTGTCGACCCTATTGCCGCAAGCCGACTCAATCACCTCCGCTGACGCTAATAGAAGATTGTCGCCAACTGCGGTGGGGACTCGTCTCGGATTTCCACCGTGACTGAGACTCGACCGATGATGCGTCCGTCCTCGGCTTCAAGATCCACCCGCCAATCGCCGGGATCGAGCTGCTGCTTGAAGGTGTAGGCCCGATAGCCTGCTTCCCGGCCGCCGGATATTTTTACAGGAATCTTGTCCGCGTGGGCAAACGCCTTGGTTTTGTGCGGGCGAAAATACCAATGATGGTAGACGGTCGTGTTGAGCGCGACCGGTGCAAAGACGGCGGTGAAGCAGTAAATCGGCTCGTGAGCTGGAAACGTCGTGTCCGATCGTTTCCAGACTTGATACCAATTGCGTTCGAACGACAACTCAAACCGATCGTCCGATTTTTTGACTTCATGGTAGATCCCGCCAAATTTCATCGAGAGCGGCACAGGAGGAATCCAGTTCAGGAAATAGAAGCCGACCAAGAGCCCAATCAAGGCGAAGGCCGGAACCGTCACCCCGAATGCCTCCCGTCTGGATCGATCCGGATTGTTGCGGTAGATCAGCTGGACGACCCGAAATGTCACCGCGGCGCTCAACACTGCTCCCGCAAGAAACACCAGGACGTTCATATAGCCGGTCATGACGGGAAGGAAGAAGGTAAAAAATCCGAAGCACACGAGTGCATACAGGCTGATCAGCAAGCGAAGGTTCGAAAGACGGTCCCGGAGAAACTCATTGCCGACGAGCAACAGCACCAGCACTCCAAAAAACACCGCCGTACCGGTCAGCGTGGCGCTCCGAGAATAGAAGACCGCGTAGGCGCTGAACAGGCCGCCCAACAGAAACTGGCTCACCATGGGATAGTAAGGCCGACTGCGAAGGAGCCAACGCATAAAGGGCGAAAGCGACGTGAGCTGTGCGCGGTCGGGGGGCGGCTCGATGCCGATTCTCCCGGTCAGGACGATGAGCACTCCAAGTAGCAAGAGATAGACCAGCAGGAGCAAATTGTCTTGGAGACGGTCGATCCGCGTGAGTGTGACGGTGTCATAGGTCACACCTGAAAAGAAAAAGACTGCGGGCATGAATGGTTTGGAGAGAACCGTCTGAATTCGGGTCAGCGGGCTCATGCCCTCACTGTGCTGAATGCAGTCTGGTTGATCAACTAAAATGACAATTCAGACCAGTTATCCTTAATCTCCGCACAGAGAATGCTTACAAAGCCCATCCGGCAAGGCCGCAGCGAGCGAACACCTAAGGAGGTACATACCAAGCTTCGCTTGACCCGCTCGCTTCGATCACATGCGAGCGGATATGTAGTTTGCCTCCAGGAGTCTTTGACTTCGGTACGTTGAGGGTTTGATCGACGCGAGAACGAAGCTTGGAGCAATGCGCGTCTTGGCGCGCTGGGGTTGGGCGGGTGAGGAGAGAGAATTTTTCAACATTCTCTCAGACGAAGGCGGGAAGCGGCGCATACACGACCGGCTGCCCAATCAGGCGCTCTAACCATCCGGGCATCAACTCTTCTTTTAACGGGGCCTTATTCAGCCGCGCTTCGATCGCGAAGCCTGCGCGTGAACCGACGATACCGATAATGGCCGACGCGTCTTCTCCCTCCGGAAGCAACTCCTGCGTTTGGAACTCACATAAGGTGGCATACAGCCGCCCCTCCGGTTCGATGGCCGATCTGATTTCGGGTAAATCATCCAGGGGGCAATGCACGGAACAACGATAGGCGAACCGAGCGGGAGGCTCGATAGTGGCAAATTCGCGGAGGGCTTCTTCAGAGAACCCGGTCAGGTAAGCGCGCAGTCCTGCTGGTTCTGGGGCATAGGTGGCCGCCAGTTGACTGGCTGGGACGAGGAATTCATAGGCATCCGACGTGTTGTATTCGAACTGACAAGGACCAAAGGCATCCGGCCAGGAGCAGAAAAACGGCACGGATGGATCGTTTGGACGAAGCACGAGCTGCCCTTTTTCGATCGCCGTATCGATGGGAAGCCCGACGGTTGTAATGGCCTCCAGAAAGGCGGTGCGTCGTTCCTCCAACCAGTGGTTGCGTTGGGCATCGTCGCGCGTCTCCCCCGGCGTGACGACCTCTCGCGTTTGAAGCCGGACGCGGAGGAACGAATGGGCATGGCGGAATCCCAGCCAGAACATGCCGCGATTCTCATGCAGGATCATGCGCTCGCGAATGCGCCATGGATGGCTGATCGAGCAGTATGTGCCGACGTCCTGAAAGTGCAGGTAGGCGGTATGGTAGGCGCCGGCAAGGAGAAAAAAATCTCCGCGCCAGCCGTCGCGGACGTGCACCAGTGTCACGTCCTCCGTCGACCAGGCATCCAATCCGTCGAAGTCTTCGGGCGCCTCGACCGTCCATTCCTCAACGTAGCAGATGACATCTTTCGCCGGAACCGCCGGCTTCAATCCCAGAGCAGCGAGGCGTTCGCCGACCGCCAGTACCTCGTTGAACGTCATTGGAAGGTGAGTTTCCCAGCGGCGCTCACGCACGGTGTCTCTCCGCTTGAGGCGATTTACAGGCCCGGACGCACCGCGCGTTGGGAAATCGTCGTATCAGCCAGGTAGCGATCGACGGTGTCTTTCACGTTCGCGGTTATGAGACGCTTCACGTCGTCTTCCGAAAACCACACCACCGTATCCGAGTGGGCGCTTTCCAGGCTTCGGCTCGTACTGCTCTGGTCAACGTTATTGCGTGCGGTAATGGTCAATTTGTGGCTTGTCGTAATATGGGTAGAAAAGAGCCGGCTCTTGGCGTTCGCCGCAAATTCAAAGATCTGCCCGCTGATCACAATGTCGGCGTTCGCAATAGAACCGGCCGGAGCCACCCGTACGTCCCAGGATCGATCCAGCCAGCCTGCCGCTCGCAGGCGGTCGGCCAGTGCCTGGGCATAGACCGCCCCGGGTTTTTCGCCCGCCACGTTGAAATACGTCGTGCCTCCCCACAGGTGCGTACGCATTCCAATCCGCTGCTTGTCGGCACGCCGGTCCTCAAAGGGTTCGATGACGATCTTGAGGCCTTCCGGCTCCGCTTGCTGCACGGGCTGCTGCTGCGGAAGTACGTCGAATTGAACGGTCTGCCCGCTCCCACCGCAACCAGCCGTAGTCATGAGCCCGACCGATAGTAAGACCACAACGCCCACTCGCACGAGCGAATCTCTCACGATGCCCTCCTTGGCAAGTTAAAACGCGGGGTAGTCTACCGAAATCCCGCCATCCGTACAATTACAGGGTGACGATGGGCAGCATGGCCCGGAACACGTCCCGGCTCAGTTCCGCCAGCGCTCCACTCTGCACTCGCGGATCGCCCAAGGGCAGAAACCGGACGATTTTGAGGAACGACCGCTCGGCAACCACTGCGGCAATTTGTGCCTTCCGATCATGCGTAATCGGCAGTGTAAACCCTTCGCCCCGCTTCCATTCCCACAGTGTCGGCGCGAGGGACAGCTCTAAGTCCCGCCCTGCAACCGTATGGAACCGGTCCACCAGACACTTCTTGTACTGCCGCATCAAAGTCCCTTCCAGGATCCAGGCCCATACCACGTGGTGGCCCCACCAGAACAGCGTACGGAACGTGCGCTTTTCCGTGCCTCGAAAATGTTTGGGACAATCGAGATACTGGTAGGGGAAGGACTCCAGATGCTCGCCCTTGACAAGCTGTACACTGGCCGAATCATAGTCAGACACTTCCGGAAGGGCTGTGTTGGTGAGTTCCTCCCTTAAAGCCTGGCGAGTCACTTCCAATTGGGCACGGATTTTTTCGCTGATTCTTGCTTTTCTCTCAAAGAAGGCCGCATCGGTCAACAACACGGTTTCTTCATTTGTAAACGAGAGGCGGTCAACCATGTCCCAGCCGTGCCTCCAAGTGCTTCCCTGTTGTAGGGACTGGCGCACGCATCGTTGCGCGTCAGCAACCCAGATCTCAGGAAGCTTATTTCTGATGCGTCTCGAACGCGGTGACGGAGACCGTAAAGTGCCGGCGACATTCGGCACAACGGAGGACCGCGAGGTCTTCGAACACATCCATCACGCGCAACGACAAGGCCGCCGCATGGGCTCGGAGGCAGTTTGCCAGACTGGCCTGTGCGTCACGCCGAGCCTCGGATGCATCCGTTGATGCTCCCGATTCTTCCGAGGCGGAAGGGCCAAAGACGACAGACCCCATAGTGACGTAATGGGCAAACCGGCAAGCCGTGCAGGCCAAGGCGAGCTGGTTGTCGTCCGTGATCCGCCTCACAGAAACGCAGAGCGGATGCACAGACCAACACTGTTGGAGAAATGCCCCGCTTCGAAACATCTGCCCCATGGCGCACGATCCTTAAAGTTTCCAGAGCGCGAACATGAGAATCGCGCCGACCGCGTAGGGAATCACGCAGGCGTACAGCACCGCGGAGCGCGCCCGCTCTCCTGATCCGGTGGTTTCAGCCTGCTCCTTGTAGACGAACTCGTAAGAGAGAACGAGCAGGGTGAGCGTGAGCGCCAACACCCGACTGGTCCTTGGCCAGGTATATTGGCCGCTGACGAGAAAGTTGGCAGTGAAGAATCCGCTGACCGCGAGGATCGTCGGCGCCAAGACGTACCGGATGCTGTGGGCAAACACATGAGGCTGACGGGAAGCAGTTTGCTGTGAGCCTGTCCGGGGGTCGGAAGTCACGAGCCGACGACGACGGCAGAATCAACTTGATGGGGCACAGGAGCCTGAGCCGCGCGGCAGGTCTTACAGACGCGGGGCCGGGCCTTGAGGAACGAGAATTTTCCGCTCGCTAGACAACTATAATGGACGAATTCGTCGCACACGGTGCAACGGGACCAGCCGCCTCGAAGCATCGTCTTATCCCGATACAGACCCTGCTTGCAGACTGTGCAATATCGAGGCTCGATCGGAAGCAGCATCGGCTCCCAATCACCACCAGCTTTCCTAATACTCATGGGAGGAGAGTATAGCGAGCCCCCCGCCGCAAAAACAAGAAGAAGTCTGACCTGCCGGCCTCAGCGTCCAAGCCTCCCGGAATGTCCCTCTCGGACTCAGCCAAGCGGAATATGCGCACAGCCCAGCGTTCTCGCGGAGCATGCTGTGCGCCCTTCTGGAATTCCTTCACCTGCGGTCGCTCGCGACCGCAATGTGTCAGTCAGTTCCAGCCTTCCTTCTCGGCTGAGTCTCGTCGGGTCCCCGCTCCTTCGGCATGTCGCTAACGGCTGACGGTCAGAAAAAAAGAAAAGGATTGGGAACGGCAGTCCTCGGTTTGACACCCTATAGACCGTTTGTTACTCTCCGCCCGGGTTTCTTTTTTTCCCCAGCAGGACCTAATTTTCCATGAACATCAAGGACTATTTGGAACAGAAACGTGTTGCGGTGGACCGCTTCTTAGACGAAGTGGCTCCCTCTGTCGGCACCCCGCCGGTCACGCTCCACGAAAGCATGCGGTACAGCCTCCTGGCCGGAGGCAAACGCGTCAGACCGATTCTGACCATTGCGGCCGCTGAAGCGTTGGGACCGCCGCCGCCTGGGTTGATGGCGGTGGCCTGTTCACTGGAACTGATCCACACCTACTCGCTGATTCACGATGACCTGCCCTCCATGGACAATGATGACTTTCGACGCGGGAAACCCACGAATCACAAAGTGTACGGGGAGGCCATGGCGATCTTGGCCGGTGATGCGCTGCTGACCATGGCCTTCGATCTGATCAGCCGTCAGGACTTGATGAAAGGCTGCGATCCTGGTCGTCAGGTGCGAATTCTCCAGGAACTGGCGTTCGGTTCCGGCAATATGGGGATGGTCGGTGGACAGGTCTTTGACATTCAGGCGGAACACAAAGACATCGATTTGACCGCACTTCAGAACATCCATAAGCACAAGACGGGCATGTTGATTCGGGCTGCCGTGCGGATGGGCGCCATTGCAGGCGGCGCCAACGACCGCCAGCTGGACGACATGACCGGGTACGCGGAAGACATTGGCCTGGCCTTCCAGATCGCCGACGATGTGCTGAATGTGACGGGAACCCGGGAGGAGCTCGGCAAGAATCCGAATACCGACGCCGAGCGCGGCAAGAAAACCTATCCGACGTTCTATGGCGTGGATGGCGCCAAACGACTGGCGGACGAGTGCGTCACCCGTGCCGTTGCCCGTCTCGGTTCCTTCGGGTCTTCCGCCGATCCGCTGCGCGAACTGGCTCGGTACATCACCGCACGGAAGAATTAGCGCGATGAGTGATGGGTGACCATGAAGGCCCTCGTCACCGGCGCGACCGGGTTTGTCGGAGGAGCCGTCGCGCGTGCGCTCGTCCGGGCCGGTGTCGATGTCCGCGTCCTGGCCCGCTCACAGTCGGATACTCAAAATCTTTCCGGCCTTCCTGTCGAGCGGATTGAAGGCGATTTGCTCAACCCCGCCTCGCTGCAAACGGCCCTCGCCGGCTGTCAGCAGCTGTACCATGTCGCCGCGTACTATGCACTGTGGGCCAAGGATCCCGCCATCTTTTACGACATCAACGTCACCGGTACCCGTAACGTACTCGCCGCCGCCCGCCTGGCGGGAATCCAACGCATCGTGTACTGCAGCACGATCGGGGCGATCGGGTTGCCGGCCAACGGCGGGCTAGGGACAGAAGACACCCCGGTATCGCTCGACCAGATGGCCGGGCACTACAAACGATCCAAATATCTGGCCGAGCAGGAAGTGCTGAAGTTCGCCAGCGAAGGTTTGCCGGTCGTAATCGTCAACCCCCGCGCGCCGGTCGGCGCGGGAGATGTGAAACCAACGCCGACGGGTCAAGTGATCGTGGATTTCATGAAGGGCCGGATGCCCGCTTACATTGAAACCGGCATGAACATCGTGGACGTCGATGACGTCGCCGCAGGGCATCTACTGGCCATGGAGAAAGGCCGCCAGGGGGAACGCTACATCCTGGGATGCAAGAATCTGATGCTAAAGGACGTCTTCGACATCCTCAGCGGGTTGACCGGTGTCAAAGCCCCTTCGCTCCGGCTGCCTCGCTCAGCCGTGCTGCCTCTCGCCTATGTGAACCACTGGATCGCCCACCTGACGGGCCAACCACCTCGTATTCCCTTGGAAGGGGTCAGGATGGCCAAGTACCGCATGCATTATGACTGCAGCAAGGCGGTCCGTGAACTCGGTATCCCGCAGACACCTCCTGAAAAGGCGCTTGAAAAGGCCGTGCATTGGTTTCGGTCCCACGGCTACGCCTAACTCGGAGGCCGAACGAAGCGAGCTTCAGTAGCAATCGGGATCGTGGAGTTTGTATAGTGATGAGCGGGGTATGAAAGCGAAGCTGCTGGGCGCAGTCGTCATTCTCATCGTGGTCGGGCTCGGCCTATTCGGCTGGGTCGGTTATCAATTGTTTACCACCGGATTCAGCGCCAAGACGGAACCCCACGCGTTGGAAGTGCTCATGGCGCGGCAGATCCGCCACTTGGCGATTCCGATTGAAAAACGGAACGCCGCGAATCCGGTTCCACTGAACGCAGATGTTTTGAAAGAGGGCCGGGCACACTTCGCCGATCATTGCGCAGTCTGCCATTCCAACGACGGAAGCGGGCAAACCCCCGTCGGCAAGAACGTCTACCCGAAGGCGCCCGATTTGCGGCTGACCGATACACAGTCCTTGTCGGACGGCGAGCTGTTTTGGGTCATCCATAACGGGATTCGCTTTACGGCCATGCCCGCCTGGGGAAGCGGCGACCCGGAGAAGG
>DASTFK010000437.1:0-9028 GCA_035719945.1 Nitrospira sp. | reverse complement strand
GTCCGTATACACATCTCCAGGGCACACGTACATGGCAGCGGCGACGTGAATGATGTCCAGCATGCGGTCCCCCTCCCGTGATGAAGCTGACTGAACCACAGTAGCACGGGTGGGCTGATCCGGAATGCAAATCGACGTTTTGACGTGGGCTTCTGCTCTTGCTGAAAAACAAAGGTCGCCTCGATCAAGGTGGCCTTCTTTTCCTTTACCTGAGCAAACTGGAGAATGGGTTCTAGTCAGCGGCTGGTTGCTGAGCTGTGGGTTTCCTCGAGCGGGTGGTGACGATTACTCATCGATCTTACCCGCCCACCCTGGCCCGCGCCGGGACGCGGGCCGTGACCCACAGCGCCCGCAGCGGGTGCCGACACCGGGCGGGGTGCGAGGACCAGCGATGATCGTCGACAGGAACCCGCCAACCGTTTTTCTCTCTCACTACTCTAGGTGGGGGATGGATGTGGTCTGCGTGGCGATTTGCGCGGAGGCTCGGGTCCCCCACTTGCCCGGAAAGACAATACCCGATCTAAACAGAGCGATCCGTCTCTCTCCCTTGCACACGAGCAGACTGGGTAATGGTTCTTCTGGCGGGTGACGCTGATCTGGGCGCCCAGTCGCCTGCAGCGGGGCCCCACACCGGGCGGGGTGCGAAGCCGACTGGGCTGATCAGCGGCAGGACCCGCTGATTAAGTGCCCATTTCCCAGGATGCGAGATATTTCTTTTGTTCCGCCGTCAACGTGTCTATGGCCACGCCCATCCCGGCCAGCTTGAGACGTGCGATTTCCTTATCGATCGCCGGCGGCACCGGATACACCTTCTTCTCGAGATGCTTGTAGTTTTTGACGATGTACTCGGCGCCCAGCGCCTGATTGGCGAAGCTCATGTCCATCACGCTGGAGGGATGGCCCTCCGCCGTGGCGAGATTGACGAGCCGGCCCTCGCCCAAGAGGCTGACGCGGTGGCCGTTCTTCCGAAGCGTGAACTCCTCCACGCCTGGGCGGACAATGCGGCGTTTCTTGGCCTGCTTTTCGAGATGGGGGATATCGAGTTCGACGTTGAAGTGCCCGCTATTGCAGACGATGGCGCCGTCCTTCATGACGGCGAAATGCTCGCCTCTGATCACGTGGATGTTGCCGGTCACCGTCACAAAGAAGTCGCCGATCGGCGCGGCTTGCTCCATGGGCATTACCCGGAAGCCGTCCATGACCGCCTCCAAACCCTTTAACGGATCGATCTCGGTCACAATGACGTCCGCCCCCATGCCCTTAGCCCGCATCGCGATGCCGCGGCCACACCAACCGTAGCCGACCACGACGACCACCGATCCGCAGATGAGCCGGTTGGTTGCGCGCACGATCCCGTCCATGGTGGACTGTCCGGTACCGTAGCGGTTGTCGAACATGTGTTTGGTGTCGGCATCGTTCACCGAGATCACGGGAAACTTGAGGACCTTCTTTTCCGCCATGCTTCGTAGCCGGATGACGCCGGTCGTCGTTTCTTCCGTGCCGCCGATCACGTTCTTGAGCAGGTCTTTTCTCTTTGAGTGCAGGTGCGAGACGACGTCGGCACCGTCGTCCATGGAGAGATGGGGGCGATGCGCGATCGCGGATTCGATGTGCCGGTAGTAGGTCGTGTTGTCTTCGCCCTTGATGGCGAAGGTCGGGATACCTTCGTGCTGAACCAGCGCCGCGGCCACATCATCCTGGGTGCTCAGCGGATTTGATGCGCAGAGTCGGACATCTGCGCCGCCGGCCTTCAAGGTAATGGCCAGATTGGCGGTCTCGGTTGTCACGTGCAAGCAGGCCGTGACCCGCACGCCTTTGAGCGGCTGCTGTCGCTTGAACCGGTTCCGGATCAGCCGCAGCACCGGCATGGTCGCTTCCGCCCATTCAATCTTGAGTTTGCCCTGGTCGGCCAGCTTGATGTCTCTCACGTCGTAATCCACGGATACCTCCCGTACGATGAACTATGGCAATGGTGCCGAGCCCGGCAAGTTGTCAGAAAAAAGGGGACGGGCTCGGTCCGTCCCCTTCTTCGCTCCTTCACTACGTTGGAGTGGTTAGAGTCCCGCTTCCTTCCGCAGAACTTTGGCTTTGTCGATTTTTTCCCAGGTAAACTCTGGTTCGTTACGGCCGAAATGGCCATAGGCCGCGGTCTTCCGGAAGATAGGACGGCGGAGTTTGAGGTGCTCGATGATGCCCCGCGGCGTCATCGGGAAGTGCTTGCGCACGAGTTTATCCAGATTGTCCACGGACACCTTCTCCGTATTTTTCGTATCGACGAGGACGGAGACCGGATCAGCCACGCCGATCGCATAAGCCAGTTGCACTTCGCATTTGTCGGCCAAGCCCGCCGCGACGATGTTTTTAGCGATGTAACGAGCCATGTACGACGCCGAGCGGTCGACCTTTGTGGGGTCCTTGCCAGAGAATGCGCCGCCGCCGTGACTGCCGTGCCCACCGTAGGTGTCCACGATGATCTTACGGCCGGTGAGGCCTGTATCGCCCATCGGGCCGCCGACGACAAATCGACCGGTCGGATTAATGTGGTGCTTGACGCTGGTCGGATCATACAGGCCCTTCGGCATGACCGGCTTGATGACTTTTTCCATGATGCTTCGTTCGATCTGTTTGTTCGTGACGTCGGGACTGTGCTGGGTGGAGACCACGATGGTATCGATCCGGATCGGTCTCCCGTTGCGATATTCGACGGTCACCTGCGATTTGCCGTCGGGACGGACCCAGGGAAGGATGTTTTTCTTGCGCACTTCGGCCAGCCGGCGCGTCAGTCTGTGCGCGAGGACGATCGGCATCGGCATGAGTTCGGCCGTCTCGTTCGTCGCATAGCCGAACATCAGGCCCTGGTCGCCTGCGCCGCCCGAATCCACACCCATGGCGATGTCGCCCGATTGTTGATGGATCGAGGTCAGGACCGAGCAGGTGTGGAAATCAAATCCCCAGGAGGCGTCGCAATAGCCGACGTCTTTGATGACGTCCCGAATAATGTCGGGAATTTCGACATAGGCTTTCGTGGAAATCTCGCCGGCGACAAAGGCGATGCCGGTGGTGAGGATGGTCTCACAGGCCACGCGGCTGTACTTGTCCTGGGCGATGATGGCGTCCAAGATTCCGTCTGAAATTTGGTCGGCGATCTTATCCGGATGCCCTTCGGTGACGGATTCGGAAGTAAACAGATAATTGTTTCTCATGACACTCCTCAAAAATGGTTCAGCGGCGATAGTGCTCGATCTCAGTAGGGAGAAGGGCCCTGTGTGAGAAGGAAGCTCCGATGTGGAAACCGGGGGAGATCATAACGATAATGACCTGATTTGTCTATTACTTCTATGGTAGGGGGCATCGTTTTCGGCCCGTCCCTCGTTTGCTTGACAGCCCTTTTCCGACGCTTGTAAGATGCCTTGTTTTCGAGGAAATTCCTCCCAATCTGCGGACCACGTACTGTCCGGATAAAAGGGATCGCCTTCCAGCGCACGACCGACCCTCGCCCCATCTGCCACATTCCAGGGCCGTGAGGGTTGTGTGTCTGGTTATGGAACGAAAAACGTCACCCGCATGAACAGCCGGCAGGAAACACTCATCGAACAGGAAACTCCCCGTACCCCCGCCCCCGGAGTAGGGTGGGAGGAGTTTTCGCGCGAGCTGGTCGAGTTCTTCGCCTCGATTAAGCTGGCCATGTTCCTCTTCTTGTTTATTGCGATTACCGCAACTATCGGAACAGTCATCCAACAGGGCGAGCGCCCCGAAACCTACATTCAGGAATACGGAGAGGAAGTCTACCGTTGGTTTCTGCGTCTGGGCTTCACCGACGTCTACCACACCTGGTGGTTCACCAGTCTGCTTGGGCTCCTGTGCGTCAACTCGCTCACGTGTTTCTACAAGCGGTTTCCGGCCGTCTGGCGATCGATGAAACAGGACAAGGTCAGTGTGTCGCTTGCCTTCATCAAGGGGATGAAGCAGCAAACCGAAGTGACCTTACCCGGTACCAAGGAATCGATCGCCCAACAGATGGCGCAACACTACGTCGCTAAAGGCTATCGCGTGCTCGCCAAAAACGAGGGCGGTGAAGTGACGCTGTACGCCACAAAGGGCGTGATGGGAAGGGTGGGCGCGCACATGGCTCACCTGAGCGCGACCGTTATCGTGCTCGGCGGTCTGCTCGGCAGCTACTATGGATTCCAGGAATTCGGCGTCTGCCTGGAGGGGCAAACCTATCACATCCCGCGCGGCAATTTCGATCTGAAGGTAGACAAGTTCTGGATCGACTATCATGAGAACGGCGCGGTCAAGAGCTACAACAGCACGCTCACGGTGCTCGAGGGTGGCGAGTCGAAGATGACGAAGACGATCACCGTCAACGATCCGCTGGTCTACAAGGGCATTTGGTTTTACCAATCGAGCTATGGCGACGCGTGGGATCAAATCGAAGTCGCTCGCATCAACATCAAGGACAAAGAGACCGAGAAGGTCGTCAAGACTATCGATCTGGAGTGGCAGAAAGAGCAAACGCTGTCGGAATTGAATCTCAAGCTGGCGATTACCGACTTTGTTGCGGATTTTGCATTCAATTCGACCGAGAAAAAGGTGTATTCAAAGACCATCGAGCATGCGAACCCGGCGATCAAACTGACGGTCAACGAACGGAGCACTGTGCAGGCGACGCCCTGGATTTTCTATCAGTTCCCCGACTTGTTCGAAATCAAAGATTCCAAGTATCAATTTGAATTGGTCGGGTACAAACCGAAAAAGTATACGGGGCTGCAGATTGCCAAGAACCCCGGCATCAACATCGTCTGGACAGGTTCCACGATGATCGTCGTGGGCATTACCCTCTCCTCGTTCATTTACCATCGCCGGCTCTGGACAAAGATCATCCCGTCGGCTGATGGGGTGACCGTGCACGTGGGTGGGACGACGCACAAGAGCCAGATTGATTTTCAAAAGGAATTCCGCAAGCTCCCGCAAACAATACGGTCGTTTCACGCGTAGCGAACCGCCTGCCAGTGGCCAAAAGGCACCGGTCTTGGGTATGATAGACGGGTTCAACTGCACCCGACGCGATCGACGGAGGATACGATGGCCCGTTCACTGTTTCTCTTCGACATGACGTTTTGGCTCTACCTCGCTTCCCTGACTCTGTACATCGCCTATTTGTTCGCCCGCCGTCCCGCCATGGTTTTGGCGCCTGCCGGACATCCGTCGGAGGACTTCGACGAGCGCGACGGGGCCTGGGCCACACAGTTGGGTCAGGTAGCTACGCTGGTGACGGTGTTCGGGTGGCTGGTCAATACGTCCGCCTTGCTCACCCGCGCGTTCGAGCGGCTGGAGCACTCCGGAACTTTTGCGCCCTGGTCGAATCAGTTCGAAGCGATGGCCTACGTGTCCTGGGCCATCATCCTCGGGTATGTGCTACTGGAACTGCGGTACAAGATCAAAGCCATCGGTGCTTTCGTCGTCGGGATTGGCTTTATCGCCATGGGCGCCGCCTCACTCCTGCCGTATCGCTATCAGACGGCGGAACCGCTCGTGCCAGCTCTCAATAGCTATTGGATTTACATTCACGTCTCGGTCACGCTGACCAGCTATGCGGCATTCGCGATGGCCGGAGGCTTGGGAGTCATGTATCTCTTCAAGGAACGAGCCGAGCAGCGGGGCAGCCGCTCGCGGTTCTACGCCGCCTTTCCTGATCTCGAGACGATCGACGAACTGGGCTATAAAGCCATCATGATCGGGTTTCCGATGCTTGCCTTCGGAATCATCCTGGGCGCCATGTGGGCGAATTACGCATGGGGCGGCTACTGGAGTTGGGATCCAAAAGAAACGTGGTCGCTGATCGTGTGGTTGATCTATGGCGCATACATTCACGCGCGCATGACCCGGGGATGGGAAGGCCGTCGCGCGGCAATCTATGCGGTGTTCGGCTTTTTGATGGTCATCTTCTGTTTCTGGGGCGTGAATTTCTTGTTGTCCGGTCTGCATGCCTATGCGTAGGCGGACGCTGAAAACAGTCTCCAACTTCGTTCTCGGTCGCTCGTTCCCCTCAACCTCCTGTGCCAGCTTACTGGAGGCAAAGTAACTTTCCGCTCGCATTGTGATCGAAGCGAGCGGCTCAAGCGAAGCTTGGTATGTACCTCCTCGGTTTCTCGCTCGCTGCGGCCTTCACGGTGAACGACGCGTCTCGGCGCGTCGGGGTGGGTGGGTGAAGATTGTGACGGAGAATCGCTTATGACAGAGCAGTCCATTCCAGTCACAGTGCCTGCGCAAGGCAAGTCGCGCCTCTTAATTCTTGGCGTTGGCACGGCCATTCTCATCGCGGTCGTCACCATTGTGTGGCTCCAGAGTGCCAAATATGAGCCGCTCGCCGTCGGCAAACCGGCGCCAGACTTTTCGCTCTCTGATCTAAACGACAAGCCCTATCGCCTGTCCGAGTTTCGGGGGAAGGTGGTCTTCCTCAACTTTTGGGCGACGTGGTGCAAGCCGTGTCGTGAAGAAATGCCGTCGATGGAAATTTTGAACAAGAATTTCGAAAAGGACGGCCTCGTCATTTTGGCTGTCAGCATCGACCGGGTGACGACCACGAAGGACATCCCTCCGTTTGTCAAAGGCATGAACCTGACGTTCCCGGTATTGATCGATTCATGGGGACGGACAGACAAACCTTATAAGCGGATGGGGGTGCCGGAAACGTTTATTATCGATCAAGAGGGCATCATTCGCGAAATTGTGATCGGACCGCGCGATTGGGCGAGGGTCGATAGCTTACAAATATTGACCAAGCTTCTCAACGTGACACCCAAGACGGCCGAGGAGCCTTTGCCGGCGACATCGCGAGGAAAGCGGGGATGAACAGAATCGTCCTTATAGCCGGACTCGTCTCGCTGCTCATGGCGACGGTTGTTTCCTCGGTGGTCTTCGCCGATAACGTGGGCTCGATTGCGCAACGGGGCGTGGTCAAGCCCGGCGAGCAGGCCCCGAACTTCCAGCTTCGAGACATGGAGGGGCGGATCGTTTCACTGTCCGACCTACGAGGGAAAGTGGTGCTCCTCAATTTTTGGGCGACGTGGTGCGGACCTTGTCGTGTGGAAATGCCGGCCATGGAACGGCTCTACCGCGCGTACGATCGGAAAGATTTCGAGATTCTCGCGGTCTCGACCGATGCCCAAGGCGCAGCAGTGACGAGACCGTTTCAGCAGGAGAACAAGCTCACCTTTCCAATCCTCCACGATGCAGACTTTCGGGTGGGCTTGTCCTACGGTGCACGGACTCTACCGATGACGTTCATGGTCGATCGGCAGGGGATTGTGCGGCAACACATTTTCGGCGCCCGCGACTGGGAGGCTCCCGAAGCGCACCAGTTGATCGAAATGCTGATGAAATCCTAGTCGTCTCACACTCTAGGCAAATCCCGTGACGCAATCCTTCAGCCAAATTTCGTTGATCGCGGCGTTTTCGGCAGGCCTGCTTTCGTTTGTGTCGCCGTGTGTGCTTCCGTTGGTTCCCTCGTACATTTCGTACATTACGGGGTTGTCGATTGAACAGCTGACCGATGCCAATGTGAGATCTCGATTCAGGACCGCCATTATCGGAAACGCCCTCTTGTTCATCGCCGGTTTCTCGGCGGTATTCATTGCCTTCGGCGCTTCGGCGAGTTTCATCGGCCAGGTCCTGATCACCTATCAGGATCACATCCGGCGCATCGGCGGCGTCCTGATCGTGATCTTCGGCTTGTATCTGCTGGGCATCCTCAACATCAATTTTTTGCAGATGGAACACCGGTTCCAATTTCGGAACCGACCAGTCGGCTATCTCGGGTCGTTTCTAATTGGGATCGCGTTTGCGGCGGGGTGGACGCCCTGCGTCGGTCCAGTGCTCGGTACCATCCTCTTGTATGCGAGCACGACCGACTCGTTGCTCAACGGCGTCCTGCTGTTGACCAGTTATTCGCTTGGGTTGGGTCTGCCGTTGTTTTTGACCGCGCTTGGCGTGGACCGATTTCTGGCCTATTTCAAGCAGGCGCGCGCGTATCTCTGGGGTGTGTCGACCGTCAGTGGAGTGCTGCTCGTCATTGTCGGCGTCATGATCTATGCAAATTCGTTGACGATGATTACGAGTTTTCTGGAGCGGTACGGCATCGGCTGGTATCTGGGCCAGTAAAGGGATGTTGAAAAAGGCCGACTAGGTCTATCTATCCTTCCTTCCCCCAACGCCCTTCATACATAACAGGGTGAGAAGGCTGGCGCCTCAATATGTCAAGTGATTTAGCGAGATGAAGGCTGGTGGTCTGTTTGGATAGCCCTGGCTAGCACCAGGCGCCGAGTCGGCAGGTGACGAACCCCTGTCCCATGGCCGTTGCCGAGGGAAGCCTCATGAGCCCGTTCGCGACCTGAGGGGTGACGCCTCCTGCAGGCGCTGAATGCTGCGTTTCTCCGGCTGAAGATGGTGCGGGATCGGCCGCGGGCGCGTCCGGCTTTTTCGCAATGAGGACAGAAGCCTGGGACTTGTTGATCTTTGCGAGCAGTTTTGCGCCTTCGCTGGAATGTGCGCTGTTCGGATACTTCTCGGCCAACAGCGTCAGCTTTTCACTGGCCCAATCTTCCGCCCCGAGGTCGTGATAGCTCAGCGCCAAAAAGTACAGCGCATCTGGCGCCACGGACTTGTCGGGATAGATCTTCATGATCTGTTCAAAGCGGTGAGCGGCGGCCAAATAGGATTGGCGTCGATAGTAGAATTGTCCGACAAAGAGATGCATCTGGGCCAACAGATCGTGGCACTCGTCGATCTTTTCCATGGCCTGGCCGTCGTATCGGCTCCCGGGATAGTCCCTCCGAAGCCGCTCGAATGAATCGATCGCCTTCTGAACCGGTTCCGGATCGCGTTCAATTCCTTTGGCCCGCTTCATATGGCTTTCGCCGACCCGAAAGGCCGCGTAGGAGGCCAGCATGTGATTGCGGTGAAGATCGAGAAAGTGGAGATATTCGACGATCGCTTCGGCGTATTCCTCTTTCTCGAAAAAGGCTTC
>DASTFK010000436.1:0-8546 GCA_035719945.1 Nitrospira sp. | reverse complement strand
AACAGCGCAACCAGCTGGCCAGCCATGGACTCGAGATAATGAGAAAAGGCGACGAGGTTGATGTTCGCCGCGTTCAACATGATCTCCACCGCCATCAGCACGATGATGAAATTCCGCCTGATTAGCACGCCGAGCAAACCGGTGATGAATAGCACGGCGCTGACCGTAACGTACGCGCTTAGAGGGATCATAGGTTTTGCGATGGATGACGGCTCATGGCTGACGCGTGGGTGATTCGCCGCTGTTGCGACTCCTCACCTCTCACAGGTCACCATTCGCTCGTCCCCCGATCGGTTTCGGTGTTTTCGCCAGCACGATTGCCCCGATGATGGCGCCCAAGAGGAAAATCCCGACGATTTCGAACTGCAACAGATAATCACTGAACATTTTCATGCCGATCGCGTAGGTGTCGCCCTCTTGCAGTACGGCGCTGGTCGGTGCATTGCCCTTCGCGCCGGCATACGGTGATTTGAAGAGCAGCGCCAGAACGTAGAGCGAACCCAACACGGTGGGAACCACGAAGTACAGATAGGTGCTGTGAAAGTAGCGCTCCTCGGTTTTGAGATTTAGCAGCATCAGTACGAACAGGTAGAGCACGAGAATGGCGCCGGCATACACCACCACTTGGACGGCCCACAGAAACTCGGCGTTCAGGAGAACAAACAGGCCGGACACATGCAGCAGCAGGGCCAAGAGCGCCAGGCCGCAATGCACCGGATTTCTCAAGGCGACGGTGAGTACGGCAGCGGCCATACTCATCAGGGCAAAATAGGCAAAGAACACGACCATCATAGCGGGTTCAGCTCAGATGTTTGGGCGTCGTTTGGGTCGGTTTCACGACCGATTGCGGGAAGTAGTAGCGGTACTCACGGCTCTCCTCGAGGTTCTTTTCCTGGTTGTGCGCGTACAAATACTTCTTGGCGTCGTCAAGGTGCCGCTCCCCGATGTCATACAGACGTTTCTTATCGAACATGAGCGTCCGCTTGTCGTGTGTCGAAAACTCGTACATCTTCGTCATGGCCAAGGCGTTCACGGGGCAGGCCTCGACGCAATAGCCGCAAAACACGCACTTGGTGATATCGATGTAGAACTCGCTGGCGTAGCGCTGGAGTGGCCGTTCGTTGTCTTCCGCGCTGATGACCTTGATGCAACGGGAAGGACAGGCGGCTTCGCAGAGATCGCACCCAACGCATCGTTCGCGCCCGTCCTCATAGCGCAGGAGGGCCAGCGCGCCCCGGTGGGTATCGGGGATGGTACGCTGCTCCCGTGGGTACTGGAATGTGATGGGCTTATGGAACATGTGCTTGAACGTCACTTTCATGGCGTCCCAGATCTCGTAGAAGAGGGCAGCGTGAAGGAATTTTCTTGTGAGCGTTTGGACAGTCATACGCGCTGTGCTACACCTTTTCGATCGTCACGCCGGTTCGCTTGAAGGACGGCACACCGGTGATCGCGTCCACGTGGACCGACATGAGATCTTTCACGGGCGGTTCGTTGAAGTGTTCTGGGAAAAAGCACGTCTGAGGCGCCACGCTCTGGTCGACTTGTACGCCGATTTGCAGCGAGGCACGATCAGAAGTGAGCTTGACCATGGCGCCGTCCTGCAAGCCCAAACGCTCCATGTCCGCCGAGTTCATGCGAATTCGGCCGGTATTGGGAGCGATCTTGATCAGCCCGGGCGCGAGGGTGGACAGTTTCCCGGAGTGATACAGCAGTTGTCCCATCAGCAGTGTAAATGGCCTGGTGCTTTCGGACCGGGCCGTCTTATAGCGCCCCGCCGCCGAAGCCGCATACCCGTTCGACAGGTAGTGGTCCGCGCTGGGAGCAATTCTTTTCGGTTGCCCCAGATTGTAGTAGCCAGGGAGCAGTTTCATGATTTCGGACTGGATATCGTTGGCCGATTCATATTCCCACTGGCAGCCCATGCCGTTGGCCAGGGCGGTCAGGATCTGCCAATCGGGCACGCTTTCCCCAATGGCATCCATAGCCTGCCGTACGCGAAGCACGCGCCCCTCTAGATTGGTAAAGGTGCCGTCCTTTTCCGCGGAGGTCGTGGCCGGCAGGACGACGTGCGCCATCTGCCCCGTTTCCGTGAGGAACGGGTCTTGGACGACCAACAACTCCAGCCGATGCAAGGCGGCCCGCACGTCCATAGAAGCCGGCAGCGTGGCCAACGGGTTCTCCCCCACGACATAGAGCGCGCGAATTTGTCCGCTCCGGCAGCGGCTGAGAATTTCGGTCAAGTGCGCGCCGCTTCCCGCCGTGGGCAGCGTCGCGTCCCAGGCCTTCGCCAGCTTGTCGCGCATGGTCTGATCGTCGAAGGAGGCCAGGCCGGGCAGGAACTCCGGGGCCACGCCCATGTCCACCGCACCTTGCTCGTTAGGTTCTTCGGTCACGGTGTTGACGCCGCAGCCGGGTCGTCCGAGCTTGCCGGTGATCCAGGCCAGGTCGACTAACTTCAAGACGTTCTGGTAGCCGTTCGGCTGCCGCACGATGCCTTCGGCGCAGAGAATAATCGAGCGGGGCGATTCCGCAAAGATCGACGCCACCTCTTTGAACTGCTCGGCTGTCAGGCCGGTCTTGGCCGCCACCTGCTCAAGAGAAATCGAGCCAACGGCGGATTTGAGTGCGGCAAAGGCCTGCGGATGTTTCTTCACGGTCTCCTCGTCGACCAGATCCAGGGCAACCGTCGCCTTGACGAGGCCGTCGATGACGAGCCCTTCCGTCCCGGGCTTGATCAGGAACGGATGGGAACCCAGCTTGCCGAGATTGGTCACCGCGGAATCAAAGACCATCACCTGGGCCTTATAGACGCGAATGGCCTCCTTGATTCGGACGGAGGTGAGCGGATTGGTCTCGGTCAGGTTCGAGCCGATGACGAGGACCGCTTTCGCTTTGGTCAGATCTTCCCAATCGTTCGCTGTGCGGCCGATTCCCAGCGCCAGCTTAGAGGCCTGTACGAAGTTCATGTGCCCGTAGCGGGCGCTGCTGTCCAGATTGTTCGTCTTGAACGCCACCCGCATGAGCTTTTGGAACAGATAGAGCTCTTCATTGGTGCAGCGTGCCGTGATCAGGCCGGCGATGGCATCGGGGCCGTGCTTCTTGCGAATGTCCGCGAACCGGTCGACGACCGCATGCATGGCCTCCAGCCACGGGACCTCCACGAGCTGGTTGCCCTTGCGCAACAACGGCCGCTTCAAACGGGTCGGTGAATCGATGTATTCGAACCCGAACCGTCCCTTGACGCAGAGTCCTCCGTGGCCTTTCGACGTGTCGGCCCGATCGCCCCATTTGTTCTTCCAGGACAGCGGTGACGTCACGCGGATGACTTCCGTGTCTTTGGTCTCAAGGTACATCTGGCAGCCGTCCCCGCAGTAGTTGCAGGTGGTCGTCGTCTTCTTCATCTGCCAGGGCTTGTAAAGATATTTCGAGAATTTGTTCGTGATCGCCCCGACCGGACAGACGGCCAGACAATCTCCACAAAACTCGCAAGCGAGCGGGAGGTCGCCCTTCGCCACGACCTGGTTGAAGCCGCCCTTCTTCATAAACTGCAGGGCGTCGATCATCAGCACGTCCTTGCACACGTTGATGCATTCGGCACAGGCGATACAACGGTTCATGTTGAAATCCAGCACGATGCTTCGCGTATCCTCGGGGATGAATTTCTGCTTCGCATTGGCCAGATTGGTCACACCGTGCTGGAAGGCCATGTCCTGCAGCTCGCAATGGCCATCGGCGTCGCAGACCGGACAATCCAACGGATGGACGGAGAGATGCTTCTCCACGGCCTTCTTCCGGGCTTGGAAGAGGTCATCGCCTTCTGTTCGGATGACCATTCCGGCCGTGGCTTTGGCCGTGCACGAACGCACCGGTGCCTTCTTGCCCTCCTGCATGACGAGGCACATGCCACAAGAACCGAACGGATCGAACGTGTAGTGGTAGCACATCGCCGGAATGATCTTGCCCGTACTGGAGATCACGTCGTACAGCGACACGCCGTCCTTGGCTGTGACGGTTTTCCCGTCGATGTTCAACTCAATTGTCGAGGCTTCGACATCCGGATTTGTTGCTGGTTTCAATCCCATAGATCCTCAAGCACTGCGTTCCATGACCTGCTTGTTTAGCGATCGCATTCTCCCATCACGATGTCATAGGTGCCGAACAGGGTGATCGCATCCGCGATCATATAGCCTCTCGACATGTGGTCGAAAGCGCCCATGTGGATGAACGAGGGTGCGCGTATCTTCAACCGGTACGGCTTTCCGCCGCCGGCGCTCACGATGTAGAAGCCAAGTTCGCCCTTGTGCGCTTCCGTGCCGCAATAGATTTCTCCCGGCGGGGCATCGAAGCCCTGCGAGAAGAGCTTGAACTGCTGAATCATGGACTCGAGATTCGTGAAGACACGCTCCTTCGGGGGCAGAGTCACGCTGGGTACGTCGGCCATGATCGGGCCGTCCTGAATCTGCTCGAGGCACTGCTTGATGATCTTGACGCTTTCGTAGAGCTCCATGACGCGGATCCAGTACCGGTCGTACGTATCCCCATTCTTTCCGAGCGGAACACTGAATTCGCACTTCGAATAGGCCGAGTACGGTTCTGCCTTCCGTAAGTCGTAGTCCACTCCTGAACCGCGAAGCGTCGGTCCGCTCAGTCCGAAACTGACGGCATCCTCGGCGGAGATCACAGCCACGCCTTTGGTACGGGCGATCCAGATGCGGTTGTTCTCGAGGAACACGACGTACTCGTTGATCTTCGGGGGAAAATAGTCCAGAAATTGTTTGAGCTTGGCAAACAATGAAGGCGTGAAATCGCGCTCCACTCCCCCGATGCGATACCAGCTCGTCGTCAGCCGCGCGCCGCACAGTTCGTCGAACCAGTCCAGAAGAATTTCCCGATCCCGAAAGCAATAGAAAAACACTGTCATCGCGCCGATGTCGAGCGCCTGAGTCCCCAGCCAAAACTGGTGGCCGATGATCCGCTGCACTTCGGCGACGATGGTGCGCAGGTATTCGGCGCGATCCGGGACCGTGATGTTCATGAGCTTTTCAACCGCACGGCAGTAGGCGAAGTTGTTGTACATGGCACACACGTAGTCGAGCCGGTCCGTGTGCGGAATGAACTGATGGTAGGTGCCTTCCTCGGCGAGCTTTTCGACTCCGCGGTGCAAAAAACCCAGGACGGGCGTGGATTTGACGAGACGCTCGCCTTCCAGTTCCAGAATCACCTTCAACACGCCGTGCGTGCTCGGATGCTGCGGCCCCATGTTGAGCAGCAGCTCCTCCGTCCGTAGGGTGGGGAGCGTTTCGCTCTCTGGATGGGTCGGATCGACTTTGTAAACGGTGGTTCTTTGATCTTCGAATGCCATCGCCGCTGTGCTTATCTCGTTTCGTCCAAAAACTCAAACGTGTCGCGCCAGCCCTTCCCGCGGACCGGAAAATCTTTCCGCAAGGGGTATCCTTCCGTGTAATCGTCCGGCATCAAGATGCGGCGAAGGTCAGGATGGCGGCGGAAACGAATTCCCATCATATCGTAGACCTCGCGCTCCATGAAGTCCGCGCCTTTCCACAGATCGGTGAGGGAATCCACGATGCAGTCCGATTCCGGCACCCTGGCCTTCAGCCGGATGCGGTGCCGTTTCCTGATCGAATAAAACTCATAGACGACTTCGAACCGCTCTTCATCGTCGGGCCAGTCAACCGAGCTGACATGCACGATATAGTCGAAATCCATGGCCGGGTCGTCGCGCAAAAATTGGGCGACCTCGTGCAATTTGTCCCTGGTCACGGTGATCGCCAAATCGCCGCGCCACTCCACGGCATGAACAAAACCCACTGTGAAATGCTCGCGAAGACGTTCGGACAATTGCTGAAGCGACATGGGATCCTCAGGCTCAGGCTTTTAGGCCCGCTTTCACCTGTTCCGGCTGCTTGACGAACACACGTTTTTGCATGATGCGCTCTTGCAGTTTGAGAATACCGTCGAACAAGGCTTCGGGGGTCGGAGGACAGCCAGGCACGTAGATATCCACCGGAACAAAGCGGTCGACGCCCTGCACCACGCTGTAACTGTCGTAAATGTTTCCCGAGGTCGCGCACGAGCCCATCGCGATGACGTATTTCGGTTCGGGCATCTGGTCGTAAATCCGCCGGATGACGGGTGCCATCCGGCGGCACACCGTTCCCGCGACGATCATCAGATCAGACTGCCTGGGAGACGCGCGGAACACACCGGCGCCGTAGCGGTCCATGTCGTAGCGTGACGAGACGGCGGCAATCATTTCGATGGCGCAACAGGCTAGCCCGAACGTCATGGGCCACAGTGAGCCCTTGCGCGCCCAATTCACGGCTTTTTCGACCGTCGTGGTGATGACGTCCTGCGCGCCGTCCTTGTCATGACGCCCCAAGTGAATCAGTCCCATTCCAAGGCTCCCTTGCGCCAAGCATAGACATAGGCGACGAGGAACAATGCGATGAAAATCATCATTTCGACGAGGCCGATGATACTGACCTTATTGATGTCGTTGAACACCACAGCCCAGGGATAGAGAAAAATGACTTCGATATCAAAGATCACGAACAGCATGGCGAAAATATAGTAGCGAACCGGAAATGGCATCCGGGCGTCAGAAAAGGGCTCGGATCCGCACTCGTAGGCGGACAGTTTCTCGGGTTCCGGATACTTCGGTTGGACCAGATAGCTCAACAAGAGCGTCACGACCCCGAAGGCCAGGGCGACGAAGATAAACAAGAGAATCGGAAAATACTTAGTCAGATACTCCAGGAGTAACTCAAGACCGCTCATGGAGGTCACCTTTCAACACCTTGAGTTGCAAAGGAGAAATGGATCTTAGACGGGGGGTTGCCGTGATAGCAAGCGAACAAAGGACCTACCCTGAAGACCCGGAAGTCCTACGCTGCTCTGGTTTCGACCGACCAGCCGTCGAATCCATGAGGGCTGCATCCATCCGGAGGTGGGAAGGAGCGGTCTGATCCTTCCGTTCCCACTCCTGAAGCAGCGGGGAAAAGGCCTTGGCCTTCTTCCGCCTGTGAATTTGGGTCTCTAATCGAGGACGAGAGGCGCGTTCCGGCGGTTTCTGCGGCATACAGCCTCTGTTTGGTTCACCTGGATCGGCTCGGCTGGAACCCTCGATCACCTTAGCAAAGGCCCCATCCCCGGTCAACCGGGACAAGACCGCAATATTCTTGACTCTATGGGATGATTTGCTATGGTTTTTTGAGCAGACTTTGCTTTAACCAGAAGGACACCCCATGACCATTCATCCACAGAAAGCCCTCACAGGCTGCGCGCTGTTCGCGATCATCGCCACGGTGGGACTGTTGCCGGCGTGGGCCGATGATCTCGACAGTATCCGTTACGGCGAAGCGGCTCGGACGTACGCCGCGGGCTCCATCCAGCAGTTTACTCCGCAGGACGGTGTGGTGAATGTCATCACCGGCGACAATCAGACCGTCGGAAACCGTATGCGGCTCGGACAGAACGATGCGCTCTACCTCAAGTTGAAAAATCCTGCCGAGGCGGCGATCGGCGATCTCTTCACCGTCTACAAGCGAACCCGAAAGGTCTTTCATCCAGCCACCGGGCAGTACTTGGGGTATTTGATTACCCGGCTCGCCATCGTACAGGTGGTTCAAGTGGATGACGAATTGACCACGGCTCGCGTCGTGCGGGCCTTCGGGGCGGCGGCTCCCGGTGATCCCGTCGTCAAGTTCTCACTGCCGAGTTCCGGTGAAGCGGCCGCCGTGCCCGCTTCGGGCGACATCAACGGGATGGTCGTCGAATTGCAAGCTGATATACAGATGACTCTGGTGGCACAACGGAACATCGTCTATCTCGACCGTGGGTGGGAAGACGGGCTCAGGGCGGGAGACCGCCTGGAGTTGACTCGCTACGGAGGGGGGCTGCCGCCTCGCCAGGTCGGCGAAGTGAAGGTGTTGTCAACTGAGGGCCGCAGCGCCACTGCAATCGTTACGAAATCGATTTCCCGCATTCTCAAGGGCGACCAATTCCGTACGAAGTATCAGGCGGATCTCGTTCCTCCGGCAGAGCCGGTCACGCCGGCCGCGCCGTCCCTGAACAGTCCCGCCGAGCCCTCGACAGGTAAGCGAGCGGTTCAGAATGCAGCGCGTGAGACAAGGTACAGCTTGAACGATCTCATGAAACAGCTGCAGTATGAATCCGGCGAAGCCAGGATCAAGCCGGAAGGCTATCAAATGCTGAACCAGTTGGTCGAACTCTTGAAAGGATCGCCGGTCGATCAGCTGATCCGCGTCGAGGGGCATGCGGACAGTATGGAAATCGGTCCCTCCCTGAAGTCGCAGTACCCGACAAATTGGGATCTTTCCAAAGCGCGCGCCACCGGCGTCCTGCGCTATCTCGTCGAAAAAGGCGGCATCGACTCTGCGCGAATCTCATCTATCGGCTACGGCGCGACGAAGCCGTTGACGAGCAATGCGACGGAACCAGGTCGTTCAAGAAACCGCCGCGTCGAGGTTGTCCTCTATGCTCCCAACGCCGCACCGGCTGAT
>DASTFK010000435.1:0-6598 GCA_035719945.1 Nitrospira sp. | reverse complement strand
CAAACGCCCGACGACTCCGTGACGGTCACCCTGCCGAACGGATCTTTCCAGAGGTATGCCCTGTTTTCACTGACCAATCCTCCGCGACTCGTCGTTGACGTGATCCCTTCAAGCGTACAGCCTACCGCACCGACCCTGGATATGATTGAGCCTGCGGTAACACCAGCTCCTCCCCCGCAACCGCTGCCTCCGCGGGCCAAGGCCTTCACAACCATCGTGATCGACCCCGGACACGGCGGGAGGGACCCCGGTGCCCATGGGCACCGCGGCACAGAGGAGAAGGACATTACCCTGAAGGTGGGATTGAAGCTGCGGGAGCTTCTGAAAAAGGATCCGGGCGTGCGTGTCCTGATGACGCGGGAACGGGACCTGTTCGTCGAACTCGAAGACCGTGCGCGGTTTGCCAACGGCAACGAAGCCGACCTCTTTGTCTCGATCCACGTCAACTCGCATCCTCAACGGTCCGTGCGAGGGATTGAAATCTACCATTTCGGGGAGGCCAAGGATCAGCGGGCCCTGGAGCTGGCGGCCAGAGAAAACGGCACTCCGCTGAGCAGCACCGGCATGGGATGGGAATATTTGGTTGCCGATCTTTTGACGACCAAAAAGATCGAAGCGTCGTTGGAACTGGCCTGGACCACCAAGGAGGCCATGATTACCCACCTGAACGGGGACTATGCGCTCGTCGATCATGGCGTCAAGACTGCGCCGTTCTATGTCCTCCGCTTTACCAGCATGCCGAGCATCCTGGCGGAAATCGCCTACATTTCGAATGCCGCCGAGGAGGAACTTTTAAGGACCGGTACCTTTATCACACGCGTCGCTGAATCCCTTCATGAGGGAGTAGCCACCTTTTTGGCCGCTTCAAAACAGCCGGCGCGATAATGCGCCACGCCCTGCTCGCCCCGCCGCTATGCCGACCGTGAGACTGGTCCTCGAATACGATGGTTCCCGTTATGCCGGCTGGCAGCGCCAACCCGATCAGCCCACCATCCAAGAGGCCGTCGAAACCGCGCTGTTTCAGCTGACCCAGGAAACCGTGTCGGTGATCAGCGCGGGACGTACCGACGCGGGCGTGCACGCACTCGGTCAGGTGGCAAGCTTCCGCATTGAGCGAGAGTGGACGCCCCGCGAGTGGCTGCGAGGGTTGAACGCCAGGCTTCCCGAAGATATTGCCGTGCGATCGGCAGCGATAGCGTCCGACGACTTTCACGCTCGATATGCCACCCGTGGGAAGCTGTACGAGTACCGTATTTTGAATCGCGGGGAACGGCCTGCCATCGATCGCACCTATCTGTGGCACATCCATAAGCCTTTGGACGAAACCGCCATGAAGCGAGCCGCAACTCATCTCGTCGGCTCACATGACTTCTCCTCGTTCGAAGGCACCCTCACCGACAACGAAGACCCGATCTGCGACCTGCGGCAACTGTCTCTCGAGCGACACGGGGACATGATGACGATTCACGCCTACGCAGATCGTTTCTTGAAACATATGGTCCGTGCGATCGTCGGGACGCTGGTTGAGGTGGGCCATGGTAAACGGGCGCCAGAAGCCCTCGCTACGATCCTGGCTGCGAGGGACCGTACGGCTGCCGGCAGAACTGCGCCACCGCACGGCCTCTTCCTCATCCGCGTGGACTACGACAGCGAGGAGGCGCAGAGGAGCAATACTTCACTTGTTCAATAGCGTGAGCGGGGCGAGGGTGAGATAAAAAAGACGAGGAACGGAAAGGTCAGTGGGAGGAAGGCTCGTCGCGGTTCTCGAGCTTCTTGCGAAGTTCGATGAGTTCTTGTTCGAGGGCCAGCAAACGGTCGCTGATCGGGTCCGGAAGATTGATGTGGTCCATGGTCGCGTCGGGGAGCCGCTCGCCCTGCGTCTTAATGACCCTGGCAGGCACGCCGATGACGGTCGAGTTCGCGGCAACGTTCTTGAGAACGACGGAATTCGCTCCGATCTTCACGTTGTCACCAATCGTAATCCCTCCGAGAATCTTCGCCCCCGCGCCGACCACCACGTGATTGCCCAGCGTCGGATGGCGCTTCCCGCGCTCCTTTCCCGTTCCACCGAGCGTCACCCCTTGGAAGAGCGTCACGTAATCCCCGATTTCAGCGGTTTCCCCGATGACCACCCCCATGCCATGATCAATGAAGAACCCGGTGCCGATGCGGGCTGAGGGATGGATTTCGATCCCGGTCAGCCAGCGAGCAACCTGGGAAATGGCGCGGGGTACCAAGGGAATGCCGTAGGACTTCAGCCAGTGGGCGACGCGATAGGCCATCAATGCATGAAAGCCGGCATAGGTCAGAATGACCTCCAGCTGGCTGGTGGCCGCAGGATCCCGGTCAAACACGGCTTTGAAGTCTTGTCGAATCGCGTTCAGCATGGCGGTGATTGTACGATGCTCAGACCGGTTCAATCAAACAAACGGCGTGGGCAATCATCCCTTCTTCCCTCCCCACCGCATCCAGCCCCTCTCCACTCTTCACCTTTACGTTGACCCGATCGGGGTCGATGCCCGCAGCCTCGGCCATTTTTTTCTGCATCGCGGCAAGATGCGGCGCGAGCCGCGGGGCCTGAGCGACAATGACGGTATCGATATTGCCGACGCGATAGCCCTTCGCCTTGAGCTTGCTCATCACGTCTTCCAGCAGCTTGAGGCTTGAGATCCCTTTGTATCGCGCATCCGAGCTCGGATAGTGCCGTCCGAGATCGCCCTCTCCCATGGCCCCAAGCAACGCATCGCAGACCGCGTGAACGAGGACATCGGAGTCTGAGTGCCCGAGCAGGCCCTGGCTGTGCGGAATGTCGACACCGCCCAGAATGAGCTTACGACCCGGCGCCAGCGGATGCACATCATAGCCATAACCAATGCGCATGAGATTGCCCCTTGTATTCGGCCGGCCGCGTTACGGCTTGCGGTCTGCCCGCGAGGCCAAGATGGCTTCGCCGATGACGAGATCTTCCGGCCTTGTCACTTTGATGTTCTCTCCACTGCCTTCGACCACCCTGACAGGATGGCCCATCCATTCCATAAGAAACGCATCGTCCGTCGCGGCCAGCCCTTCGGCCTGCGCTTTCTGATGCGCCTCCACGAGCCAGTCTCGACGGAAGGCTTGCGGCGTCTGGGCGAGCCATAACGGGTTGCGGTCGATCGTGCGTTCGATGACGCGATCCCCGCCGACTTGCTTGACGGTATCCCGCATGGGCAGGGCAATAATGGCCGCGCCGTCAACCGCTGCAGCTTCGACGACCTGTCTCACCATCGTTTCCGTCACACAGGGCCGTACGGCATCATGGATCACGACGAGGTGGACTCCCTCCCCTACAACGGCCAACGCCTGGCGAACTGAATCCTGCCGTTCTTTTCCGCCCGCCACCACCTGTGTGACCTTGGTAAAGCCGTGGGCTTCGACGATTTCCATTCGACAATAGTGCAGATCCGCTTCGGGAACCGCAAGAATCACCGCATCGATGACCGGAGAAGATTGAAAGACTCGAAGGGAATGGACGAGGAGGGGCAGCCCTCCCAGCGGGCGAAACTGCTTGCGGACGGCCCCTCCCAGCCGGAGGCCCAAGCCCGCGGCCGGGATGAGTGCAACGGTACGACGAGGCTCCGGTGCCATGGGGGGCCTGCGCGCCATGGCTACTGGCACGGCCGCATGCCTGACACGAAGCGGCAGCTATCCACGCGCGACCTGCATCTCCTCTCGCTCGGTGTCTTCCTTCAGCCGGGTGAAGATCATGCGTCCGGCAGTCGTCTGCAGCACGCTGGTGACGATGACGTCCACATTCTTTCCGATGTAGCGGCGGGCATTGTCGACCACGATCATGGTGCCGTCGTCGAGATAGGCGACACCCTGCCCCGCTTCCTTGCCTTCTTTAAGCACGAACACCCGAATGGCCTCCCCCGGCAGTACGACCGGCCGCAATGCGTTGCACAGTTCGTTGATGTTGAGCACGCGGATGCCCTGCAACTCGGCAACCTTGTTGAGGTTCAGATCGTTCGTGACGATCTTGGCATTCATCTTCTTAGCCAGCACGATAAGTTTCGCATCCACTTCTTTGACGTGTGGAAAATCTTCGTCGATGATCCGGACATCCACGTCACCCATTTTCTGGATCTTGTTCAAGATATCGAGGCCCCGCCGTCCCCGCGCCCGCTTTAACGAGTCCGAGGAGTCGGCAATGTGTTGCAGCTCGTCCAGGATGAAATGGGGCACGAGGAAGGTCCCTTCGAGAAATCTCGTTTCGCAGAGATCGGCAACCCGTCCGTCAATGATGACGCTCGTGTCGAGGACCTTGGGGCAGACGGTGTTGCCATCCAGCTCAAAGAGTTTCTGCTCTGGGCTTGGCAGCTTCTCCTTGCCGAACCTAGCGCCAAGTACAAGGCCGAGGTAAGGAAATCCGAGAAGAAAGACAAGGCCGCCGATGTGGAAGAGGAAGGTCTGGACGTCAAAAATCTCGCCGCCCACCCATTCGACGAGCCCCGTCAACACCAGGCCCGCCGCCAATCCTGCCGTGCCTCCGACAATGATGCCGAATGAGAGGTTGTGTAGGGCATATTCTCCGGCGACGATCAATCCGCCGGTCACCGCTCCGATCCCAAATCCGTACATCCAATACGAGGCGCTGGCTCCGTCCGCTTTGATAAAGAGCGCCATTCCCGCCAATGCACTGAGAAGGACAAATATGGCTCGCGATACCATACCTTCACCTCCTCTCGCTAAGGACGTAACGTTAAATAAATCGTCTGGCCTTTCCGTTTCAAGAGTAGCAGGACCGCCTGATCTTTGGCCAGACCGGACACCGCCCGCTCATAGGACTTGATCGAATTGACAGGTTTGCGGTTCACCTCCAGCACAATATCGCCTTCTCTGACGTTCATTTCCTCTGCCGTACTCCCGGGCTTGACCCGCACGATGACCACGCCCCGTTCGTTGGGCTTGATGCCGTACCGAGCAGCCAGTTCCTCGTTCAACTCGCGGACATCGATATCGGACAGCACACCGGTGGGGGCGGTGGACTCGCCGTTGTCCTCGGGGCCCGCTTGACCGAGGGACTTCGGCTGCTCCACGATCGTCACCTCGATGGTCTTGACCTTCTTGTCCCTGATCACCTTGATCGGCACCTTGCGTCCGATCGGCGTCTGCGCCACCGCGTTCCGCAGATGCGTCGGCGAATCCATGGATTTGCCGTCGTATTCCGTGATCACGTCGGCGCGCTCAAACCCCGCCTTTTTGGCGGGACTGTCGTCCATCACGTCGCTCACTAACACGCCCTTGGTATCCGTCAGTCCGAATTGGGAGGCGAGTTCGGGAGTCAGTTCTTGAATCGCAACGCCAAGCCAGCCGCGCACAACTTTTCCCGTCTTGACCAGCTGGTCCATGATCGAGCGGGCCAGATTACTGGGCACGGCAAAACCGATTCCCATGTTGCCGCCGCTCTGGCTGAAAATCGCCGTATTGATCCCGACCAGTTCGCCGCGCACGTTCACCAACGCGCCCCCGGAATTGCCGGGATTGATTGCGGCATCGGTTTGAATGAAGTCTTCGTACTCCGCGATGCCCATGCTGGCGCGTCCCACGGCGCTGACAATGCCCATCGTCACACTCTGTGTCAGCCCGAAGGGGCTGCCGACTGCGAGGACGAATTCACCCACTTCAAGTTGATCCGAATCGGCAAACGGAATCGTCGACAATCCCGTCGCCTCGATTTTCACGATCGCCACGTCGGTCTTGGTGTCGGTGCCGATCAACTTGCCCTTGAACTCACGCTTGTCCGAGAGAATCACGCGGATATCATCGGCCTTGTTGACGACATGGTTGTTGGTGATGATCAGGCCGCTCGAGTCGACGATCACGCCTGAGCCCTGCCCCCGCTCTTTTCGCTCACGATGCGGCTGCTCGCGCTTGAAGAATTCATCACCGAAGAACTTGCGAAAAAAGGGGTCATCGAAGGGAGAGCTTTGCGGCCCATCGCCCGACTTGCCCGAGCGGCTGGCGGCGATGTTGACCACGGCGGGCTTGACGGTTTTGGCGATCTCAACAAAGCTCTTGGCGGTACCGCCGGTCACTGGCTGCTGAGGAACCGTCGCCACGGGGCGGACCACTCCCTCCGTCGGCGAATCGTGTCCCGCCGTGCCGCGCGGCATCCAGCCGAGATCAGACGCCGCAACAACGCCGATAACGGCGCCCAATGCGAGCAGCAGATACGGAAGCGCCCGTGAACGGCCGAGTGTCATCGTGAGCCCTTATTGGAGTTCACCTGCATAGATGCCCATGACCGTCTGTAAAAACTTCACCGCTTCCGCCTTCGGACGCTGAAACGAGTTCCGTCCGATGATGCTGCCGAATCCGCCACCCTCCCGGATGGCCCGCGCCTCCTCGAAGACATTCTTGTCCTCGCTCTTCGCCCCGCCGGAGAAAATGACGATGCGTCGGCCGTCGAACGCGCTTTGAACCACATGCTTGACGCGCTCAGCGAGCGTCTTAATGGGAACCTGGGTGGATTCATATACTTTCTTGGCTGCAGCCTGCTCGAGATGGGCCGACGGAAGCTTGACCTTGATGACATGCGCACCCAATTGGGCCGCGA
>DASTFK010000434.1:0-4582 GCA_035719945.1 Nitrospira sp. | reverse complement strand
CAAACCTCGGAGATTCATCAATGAACGGTCGCCAGCTGATTTCATGCCGATATGGCGTTCTCCTGTTTCTGCCCGTTTTCTGTCTCATAATGACCGCGTGTCCACGCGGTAAGTCTGTGATGGAGGCTCCGAACGAGGATCTTGCTCGATTCGAAGAATCAACGAAGGAACTCCGCCAATTAGCTGAGGGAGGAGATGCATCGGCGCAAAACGAACTCGGCCTCCTGTACTACGAAGGCAAAGGCGTTCCGCAGAACCATAGAAAAGCGAAAGAGTGGTTTGATAAGGCCGTGGAGCAGGGCCATACGGGAGCCCAAGTCAATCTGGGTACGTTGTATCTCAGAGGTGAGGGTGCTCCGCAGAGCAGCCAGATGGCATTGTTTTGGTTCAGTCGGGCGGCAGGACAAGAAGATGCTCTGGCTTTTGCGAAACTTGGGTTGATGTATTCGCAGGGACGAGGAGTGCTTCAGGACTTCATTCAGGCCCACATGTGGTACAACCTGTCAGCAGCCCACGGAGAGGGAAGGTCAGCCTAGACAGATGACGCCAGCCCAGATCGCCGAAGCACAGCGGTTTGCACGTGAGTGGACGCCAAGGGAAGAAAAGTCACGAAAGACTGTCTACTAACACTATTGATCAATCGCCAGGCACTCAGAAACTATCGCCTCTCACCGGCCGCTTTTTGCGGCTGGTCGTTCCAAACGCCCAGCTGCGTGCTCGCACCTGAACTTATACTCAGGCATTTTGGCCGAGTCTCCTCCATCCATCCTGCCGAGTGCCCCGTGTCTGTCACTTCAATTTTCGACAGTGCGGTTGAATGGCTTGTTGCAGGATGTCGCTCACAGTGGGTGTAATCCCTTCTCCGCGGCCGCATCGCTTCATTCGTTCGTTGACGCCTCCTGCATCGGTTGTGTATAACGGAGGCGCTCTCACTTGTTCGATTCTTCGCCACAGGTCGACTCACCATGGGTGCACGCGAATTCCATGATGGCGCAAAAGACGGCTTCGAAGCCCTCGAACCGCTGAACCCGGACGCCATCCAGTCGTTCGACGATCTCTTGGTCGCCATGCGCAAGACGGCATTCGGAGGCCGCCGTCTGGGCGAGGCCTATGAAGTGCTGTGGGCCATGATCGAGGATAGGGACTGTTCGGTCGTCATGACACTCTCCGGGGCGATGACGATCGCCAAAATGGGCAAGATCATCAGCTCGATGATCGACCATGGGATGGTGCAATGTGTGGTGTCGACCGGCGCATTGATTGCTCACGGCCTGAGCGAGTCCGTGGGCAAGACACATTACCGTGTGCCTCCGTCGATGAGCGATGAAGAGCTCTTTAAGAAGGGGTACAACCGGGTCTACGACACCTTGGAGATGGAAGCGAATCTGAACTACGTCGAGCATGTCGTGGGCCAAACCATGAAACGAATCGATCCCGATCAGCCGCTGTCCTCGGAACTGCTCACTCGCGAGTTGGGACGTACCTTGGCCGAAGGATTCGACGGAGACGGGATCCTCAAGAGCGCCTATCTAAAAAAAGTCCCGGTCTACATTCCGGCCTTCACTGACTCCGAAATGGGCCTGGATGTTGGCACATGGGCCATGGGGCGAGTGGTGGACCAGGCCCGTGCTCAGGCGAAAGGAGGCAGCGATCTCGATATCCTGCGCGCGATCAACAAATCGTATCCGTCCTTTAACCCCTATCAGGATTTGAACAGTTACACGCAACACATTACGGCGGCGAAGCGGCTCGGTATCTTTACGATCGGTGGCGGCGTTCCACGCAATTGGTCCCAACAGGTCGGGCCCTATATCGAGATCAGCAATATGCGGTTGGGGCTGAGCGTCAAGCCCCCGCGTTTCCAATACGGCGTGCGAATTTGCCCGGAACCGGACTATTGGGGCGGCCTGAGCGGCTGTACCTATCAAGAAGGCGTGTCTTGGGGAAAATTCGTGCCGCCCGAGGAGGGAGGGCGTTTTGCCGAAGTACTGAGCGATGCCACCGTGGTGTGGCCGTTGCTCATGGCTGGACTGCTTGAGCGCAAGAAGGCCAAACATGCGGCTCGCACATGAGGAATGCACTCATGCGACTCGCCGGGCTGCTGCTGGGTTTCGTGCTCGTGGGCGCCGGGGCAGCCGATGTCGGTGCAGGTTCGGTCGCGGATGACGGGCGCGTCCAAGGCAAGGTCGATGCGCCGCTGACCTTGATCGAGTATTCGGACTTCACCTGCGGGTATTGCACGAAATTTTTCAAGGAGACCTTGCCAAAGTTGCAGGCCACGTACATCGACACCGGCAAGATCAAGTTCGTTTATCGAGACTATCCGCGGGCAGATCGCGGCGTCGGAGTCGAAGCTGCGGTGGCGGCCCGCTGCGCAGGAGCGCAGGGACGCTACTGGGCCATGCATGATCGGCTATTTGGTGAAGGCAGCCGGTTGGATTCCGGCTCGTTCAAGAGTGTCGCGAAATCCCTAGGGTTGGATCAGAGCGAATTCGGAAAGTGCTTCGATGAACGGCGTCATCTGGAATCAATATTCCAAGATCGGCGCGAGGCGAATCGTTGGGGATTTCATGGAACGCCGGGATTCATTTTGATGCAGACCGTCGCGGGGGCCACGGAACGGGTCCCGGCCGTCGCGATCCCCGGAGCGTTCCCCTTCGAGGCCTTTGCCGAAGAAATCGACCGGATGCTAACCAAGGTGCCCGGTTCATAACTCTCACCATCTCATTGACGAAGGATTACCGTATGTCTGATATACAGTCGTTCTGGCCCGTCGCGCAGCGCGATGGTGAACCGCCGTTTTGGGTCTGCATGTCCTGCCGTTCGGAAGTGTTCTATCGCAAGGTTCCGATGCCTGATTGTCCGGGTTGTCACGGCGTCTCCACCTATGAAGCGTTCGCCATCGAGGCGATCGCCGACTGGGGCACAGAGGATTTGGTCGCGAGGGCGCGGGCTGCCGAACAGGCGGCGAACATGCAGCCGGCTTCCGCCGCTTCGGTCGAGTCCACGCCATAGGCCAATCGTCCAGCGCGGAGTGTCTTGTTGCAGGGACCACGTCCATTTCTCATCGGCGGCCACTGGCGCCAGGGGGACACCGCTGCTCCCGTGCACGATCCCTTTACGGGGAAGGTCCTCGCCGAAGTCTCCCAGGCGAACGAGACCGACGCCGAGGCGGCCATCCAGTCCACTGCTGAAGCGGCAACACCGATGGGCGCCTTGCCGGCGCATCGCCGCTATCATATCCTCCAGCGCATCGCCGGTTCCTTGTATGACCGTCGCGAGGAGTTTGCCCGGCTCATGTCCGGAGAGGCTGGAAAGCCGATCTCCGATGCGCGCCGGGAAGTATCGCGAGCCGTACAGACTTTCACGGTCGCCGCTGAAGAAGCCAAGCGGATCGGGGGCGACCTCATCCCTCTTGACTGGACGCCAGGGACAGATTCCCATCTCGGCATCCTGCGCCGCTTTCCCATCGGCCCCATTCTAGGCATTACGCCGTTCAACTTCCCTTTGAACCTCGTCGCCCACAAGGTCGCGCCTGCGTTGGCCGCAGGGAACCCAATTCTGATCAAGCCGGCTCCGCAAACCCCGTTGACGGCCTTGTTGCTGGGAGAGGTGGCGTTGGAGGCTGGCGTGCCTCCAGGCGGACTCAACGTGCTGCCGTGCGAGAACCAGATCGCGGAGCGTTTGGTAGTCGACCCGCGCTTTAAGCTCTTGAGCTTTACGGGCAGCGCGGCGGTGGGGTGGCGACTCAAGGAGAAGTGCGGCAAAAAGAAGGTGGTCCTCGAACTGGGAGGCAATGCCGGCGTCATCATTGAACCGGATGCCGATCTGGACTTCGCGGCCCAACGTTGTGCCACTGGCGGATTCGGCTATGCGGGGCAAACGTGCATTTCCGTTCAACGGATTCTCGTTCACCATTCCATTGCCGACCTCTTTACCACCAAGCTGTTGCTCCAGGTGGCCCGTTTGAAAGGTGGCGATCCGAGCGACGAGGGCACGGTCGTGGGTCCGCTGATCGATCAGAAGGCGGCCGATCGTGTCGAGCAGTGGATCGCAGAAGCGGTGGCCCAAGGCGCGCGCGTCCTTTTAGGCGGCAAACGCATGGGGTCGGTGGTGGAAGCGACGGTGCTGTCAAACGTCACACCGGCCATGAAGGTGTCCTGCCAGGAAGTGTTCGGGCCTGTGGTGACCGTGACGCCCTATCGCCGGCTCGACGAGGCCATTGACGCGTTGAACGCATCGGAGTACGGGCTGCAAGCCGGTGTCTTCACCCAGGACGTGAACAAGGTCTTTCATGCATTCCGTCACCTGGAAGTCGGAGCTGTTCTGGCCAACGAGATTCCGACGTTTCGCGCCGAGCACATGCCGTACGGGGGTGTGAAGGATTCGGGCCTTGGTCGCGAGGGCTTGAAGGCGGCGATTGAAGAGATGACCGAGCCTCGGGTCCTTGTGGTGAATCTTCGACCGCCTTCGGTTGGGTAGGGGAAAAAACGTCGGGGATATTGCGATCCGCAGACTTTCTTGATACAACAGCGACCCTGTGCCTGAAGAAACCTCGCGTCAGGCTTGGCGTTTCTTGCGG
>DASTFK010000433.1:0-2010 GCA_035719945.1 Nitrospira sp. | reverse complement strand
AGGGTGCCCGTGCGCATGTAGCCGCGCATCGCTTTGCGTGAACACAGGTCCCGCAGGTCGGGCAGAATTGCCGATGCATCCGGTTGCCGCTCGCGGCGCGGCTGGTGTAGTCCGATAACGCTCGCTCTATCTTCACGGCATCGCCGGGAAGAAGACGTTCACTGTGCCTGAACCCGCGCCGATGTATTGGCAGTCACGACGCCAGCAGTGGCGTGCTGTGATCCGGTCCGCATCGATCTCGTAGCGTACTGCTCCGCAGCGGCACCCGCCGATGATGGTCATTGCTTCGTCCGTGCTTTAGCCTTCGACTGTCGTGCGAGCCGCGACAATGCAGTCTCGTCCGCTCTCGCGTCTGGGTCAGGCCCTCTTTAAGCAACGCCTAGCCTTCCTATATGAGCCCCACTGAAACGCTTAGTTCGATTGAGGCAGGCTCATGTCCCAACCCATCGTCGTCACCCTACCGCATCAGCTCGGTAAGGCCGAAGCACTGCGGCGCTTGCAGACAGGTTTCAGCGATGCCCAGTCAAGCGGCGGGAGCTTGCTCGTCTTCAAGAACCAGTGGTCGGGAGACCACCTGGATTTTCGCGCGAGCCTCCTCGGACAAAACGCGACCGGAACCGTAGATGTCGCCGAGGATCACGTCAGGCTTGAGGTGCAACTCCCCTGGTTGCTCTCGATGCTGGTCAATAAGGCAAAGGCCCTGGTGGAAAAGCAGGGGAAGCTAATGCTGGAGAAGCCAGTCAAGCCCTCTAATGCGCGAAGATGACAATCCAGACCCCGCGCCAACCCCTATAAATCCTCGTCCGGCACTAGATCATACCGCTGTTGAAGCAGGCGCACGGCGGCGACGAAGAAGCGTGAGCATTGTCCTGGCACAGGACCACCCGAACGCCGGAGGAAGGTGGCTGTCCAGGTGCAAGCGACCTTCTCGTCTGCAACCGGGGTGACTGCATCTACACTAATGCCTATGCAAGCATCTTGCTTACGCAATTCTGCATTCAACAGAGCGACGAGTTCCGCCGCAGTTTTCACGGGCTTCGACATGCGCGAGCCTTTCTCAGCCTAGCTTATGTGGCTGGCTCGCCAATCCGACCAGAGGAGCTTGCCAGTCCACAGGCTCCTTAGCGCGATCTAGCAAGGTTGGATCATCGTTCTCTGGCTTGTTCACCCGCGTGGAGATGGGCCACGTTGTCATTGGCTCTGATGGGTACGTGATGAGGAGATCGTGCGGATCAGGTTCGAGACCTAGCCAGCGCTGGTAGCTCCTAGGTTCCAGAAGTGCTGGCATGCGATTGTGAATTTGAGCCACCAGATCGTTGGACGGCACCGTGATGATGGCGAAAGTTCTCTCCCATTCCCCTGTGTTTGGATTGCGCCAGTTCTCCCACAGCCCTGCCAAACCAAAGGGCGAGCCATCCTTCATGGCGATGGCATAAGGTTGCTTGGCCCGTGCGCCTTTGATGGCACGCCACTCGAAGAAGCCATCGACTGGCACGATGCATCGCCGTTGAGCAAAAGCGTCCCGGAAGGTAGGGAGCTCGGCAACGGTTTCAGCCTTGGCGTTTATGGGCTTGCGGCCGCCGGTAGGGTCTTGGCACCCGTGTGGGATCAGACCCCACTTGATTAGGTCGAGCGAGCGCTTGCCCTCTCTCGGATGACCAGCAGCTCCTGGCGTGGCGCTGCGTTGTAGCGCGGCGGAACTTTGCGCGTGCGGCTGTCGCTGACATCAAGTCCCTCGACAATGGCGAGGCGGATTGGGGCTGAACTTTGTATCACGCGGCCGCACATATCAGGTTAGCCGGCCCACGCGGAACAGCGCCGCACCCGTCTGCGGGATGTCTGCATTTTCCGCCTCTCACCACACGCGAAGGTGAGAAGGAAGGCGTCGGCCAAGTCAGGTGAGCGCATGCCGCGCTTCTTCATGTCGGCCTTGCTTTCCATCACCATCTTGCCGGTTGACGTGAAGGTGTAAGTAGGCGCTGTCAGCTCCGCGATTAGTGCGTCGTCCTG
>DASTFK010000432.1:0-3900 GCA_035719945.1 Nitrospira sp. | reverse complement strand
CGGAACAGATCTTCGAAAAAGCCGATGGCCGATCGAATGGTGGTTGAATTACTTATATCGACGGCCGTATCCTCATCCGCCAGTGGGTCGATGTGTGAGAACATGGTGAACTCCCGGGCTGAATGTCCGTCGTGCCCGCCTCAGCTAGGTCTCCACCTCCACTTTCAGGTCGCCGGTCACCTCTCCAACCTGCGCCTCCAGCGACCTGTCCCGCTTTCGCTCAAACCGCAAATTGACCGTTGACTGGCCAACGCGCAGGTGGCGGAGCTCTATCTGATTGACGAACTCGGGCAGAGACGGCTTGACGATTTTCAACCGTTTGTTGATAGCGTCCGGGGCGAGGCCGAGGAAGGTCTCGACCAGGAACGGAATCGCCCCTGCCGCCCAGGCCTGCGGATGGCAGGCCACCGGATAGCGAACCGGCTGGCCGTATTCCTCTCGGCCGAAGCCGGTGAACAGCTCGGGAAGTCGATAGTCCTCGAACTCCATGGCGGCTTCGAGCAAGCCGACAAGAATCCGGGTCGCTTCTTCGTCGTATCCGTAACGCCGAAAGCCGGCCGCGATCAACGAATTGTCGTGAGGCCAGACGGTGCCTAGGTGATAACCCATCGGATTGTAGCGCCGCTCTTTGTTTGACAGCGTTCTGATGCCCCACCCGTTGAAGAGGTCGGGCTTCATCAGGCGTTGCACGAGCCGCCCGGCCTTGTCTTCGTCCACGATGCCCGTCCACAAGGCCTGGCCCGCATTAGAGGACATGACGCGGCAGGGACGATGCCCCGCTTCGAGCGCCATCGCATAGCAACCTTCTTCCTCGATCCAGAAGTCGTGGTTGAAGCGCGCCCGCAACGCCCGTGCTTCGGCGCGCAGACGCGTCGCATACTCTCGCTCTCCGATCCGCTCATAGAGATCGGCGATTTCCCTCTTCGCCATGTACACGTAGCCCTGCACTTCGGCCAGTGCAATGGGCGGCTCGGCAAACCGGCCGTCTTCCGTCACCAGCGCATCTCCCGAATCCTTCCAGCCTTGATTGATCAGGCCTTTGTTCGTGTTGCTCAAATAGCTGACGTAGCCATCGCCAGCAACATCTCCATACTTGTCGATCCAGTGCAGCGCCCGCTCGACGGGGACACGTAACTCCCGGAAGAGGTCCAGGTCTCCGGTCCACCGGGCTTGCCGGCTCATCAAGATCAGGAAGAGCGGCGTGGCATCGATGGTGCCGTAGTACGGCGTGTGGGGGATTTTGTTCATCCGGGCCAGCTCGCCGACCCGCAGCTCATGCAGGATCTTGCCCGGCTGCTCATCGCGCCAGTCGCTCACCTGCGTGCCTTGATGGCGGGCAAGCAAACGGAGCGTCGGCGCCGGCGTGTCGGACCAGAACGCCATCGTCTGCAGGGAGGTGGTCAGAGAGTCCCGTCCGAAGAGGGCGACGAACCAAGGCACGCCGGCCGCGAAGAATTCGTCCCCTCCAATGGATGATTTCAACATATGCAAATCCATTAGGGAACGGCGCATCACGCGGTTGAGCAGCAGGCTGTCGCTGCGGAATTCCGTCTCACGTTTCAGCCAGTGTTCGTCCGACGCCTTGATTCCTTGGGAAACGGCATGCAGATCCCGGTACACGCTCGTTTGCGCGAACAGCCGGTTTGGCTGCTCCTCCGACTCGGCGATGGCCAGCGAAATGCGGATCTGCCTGATCTCGTTCGGCTTGAGCGAAATGTGAAACTGGACGGTGTCGCCCTTGATCTCTGCAGGCAACGGATAGAAGTGCACGGCCAAGCTCCGCCGGATCTTGTCCCCTCCCTCATAGGAGAACACGAGGCATTTGTCCTTCCAGACGGGCCTGAAAAGCTTGCCTTTGACCTCACGGAGCAGGCCGCGGATCTCAAACACATCTTCAAAGCCTGCACGGAAGCGCATGGTGAGCGGAAAATCGATCGCCTCGTAGCCGAAGCACTGGATATCCAGCTGTTCATGCAGCACGCACTGCTCGGCGTCGATCACGCGGTCCCACTTCAAGCCGACCGTCTCACGGTGAATAGTCCGGCCGTTCGGCGCCTGGAAATCTGGGGTGGTCAATTGAAAGACTGCGCGGCCTCCCTCCCACGAACGTGCTGCCAACGGCTCTGGATGTTCCCCGCCGACCAACAGCTCATAGCCGTTCAGATACCGGCAATCGTGATAATAGAGACCGAAGCCATGCCCGCGCGACATCGGGACCTCTCCTTCGGGCGGCGCGAGAAAAAACAGGTTTCCATGTTTGATGACGACAGCTTTGGCGATACTGTGGGCCACGGACGGGACTCCCTTCGTCAGGATGTGTTTCTTTGTCCTCTGTTTCTCCTTCGGCTTACACGACTTCTCTAATCTTGTTCTCGACGACCGTTTTGATGATGTCCCATCTATCTTTTTGCCCTTTCGCCAGGGCCTTAGCGAACTGCCAGGCCTGATCGGTCGTAATCTTGCCCGGCAGCGGCGGCTCGTTGGGGTCGACCGAGGCTTCGACAAGCGCTGGTCCGGCATGATGGAAGGCTTCGCCCAACACAGCCCGGACAAGGGCGGGGTCCTCAACGCTGAAACCGGCTATTCCGCAGGCCCGCCCGACGGCAACGAAGTCAATGGGCTGCAATTGCACCCCATATTGCGGATTGCCCTCGAAAGCCAACTGCTCCCACTTGATCATGCCCAAGACGTTGTTCTTGATCACGATCACCTTCACGGGCAAACGGTACTTGGCGATCGTGGCCAGTTCACCCATTAACATCGTAAGACCGCCGTCACCGGTGAAGCAGACGACCTGCCGCCCGGGAAACGCCACCGCAGCCCCGATGCTATACGCCAGTCCATTGGCCATGGTGGCCAACGTCCCCGACACGGAAAATTCCATGTCCCCGCGAATCTGAATATGGCGCGCCGCCCAGGTGGTGACGGTGCCCGTGTCGCTGCAGATGATTGCGTCACGGTCCAGATACTCATTCAACGCCCGCGCGACCACTTGGGGCTTCAACGGCAGATCGCTACGAGTCCCGCGGATCTCCATCAGTTCGTTCCAGTGACGCATCCGCTCTTGTGCCTGCGAGAGGAAGGTCCGGTCGGTTTTCTGCTTGAGCATCGGCATGAGCGCCCTAAGCACGTCCCAGCAATGCCCGACCAGTCCGACGTCCGCCGGATAGCGCAGTCCGATGCGGGACGGATCGAGATCGATCTGGACGGCTTTCGCCTGGCCGGGCTTGGGATAGAACTCGAGGTACGGAAAGCTGCTGCCGGCGATGAGCAAGGTATCGCACTCTTCCAACACCTCCTGCGACGGCGCCGTGCCGAGCAGACCGATGCCGCCCGTGGTGTAGGGATGATCGTCCGGCACGACCGCTTTGCCGAGCAGAGGTTTGACGATCGGCGCAGCAAGCGTTTCCGCAACCGCAAGAATTTCCTTACGTGCCATGAGACAGCCCCGTCCGGCCAGAATGGCAACTTTGGAGCCGGCATTGAGAATGTCGGCCGCATGACGCAGCGTCGCAGTGGGCGGAAGCGGCAGCGCCTCACTGTAGAGATCCCCGCTGTGCATCGGAATATTGGCCTTCGACCGATGTCCGTCGGCAGACCAGTCCTGAATGTCCTTGGGTATCGTGATGTGCGTCACAGTCCGCCGGGCGATCGCAGTCTTCACCGCCTCGTCAACCACATTGCAGACGTGCGCGGGTCCCATGACCCGTTCATTGTACGCGGCGACGTCGCTGAAGACCTTCACGAGGTCGACATCCTGCTGGTAGTGGGTGCCGATGAGATCGTGGAAGGTATGGCCAGTGATGGCAAGGACGGGCTGGCCATCGCACTTGGCATCATACAGGCCGTTCAGCAGATGCAGCCCCCCGGGTCCAGATGTCGCCAGACAGACGCCGAGAC
>DASTFK010000431.1:0-4888 GCA_035719945.1 Nitrospira sp. | reverse complement strand
ATCGATCTTATTAATGACCGGAATAATCACGTGTTTGTTCGCCATCGCGAGATTCACGTTGGCGATGGTTTGGGCCTGAACGCCCTGCGTCGCATCGACCAACAACAGCGAACCCTCGCAGGCCGCAAGGCTCCGCGAGACCTCATAGGTGAAGTCGACGTGCCCCGGCGTATCGATCAGGTGCAGGGCGTAGGCGTTCCCGTCCCTGGCCTTGTAACGGATCGCCACCGCATGGGCCTTGATGGTAATCCCCCGCTCACGCTCCAGATCCATCGCATCGAGAATCTGGTCCTTGGCCTCACGGGCCGTCACAGCACCAGTGGTTTCGAGGAACCGGTCAGCGAGGGTTGATTTACCGTGATCGATATGGGCGATAATAGAGAAATTGCGTATGAGGCTTTGCAAATCCTAGCTCATTTGTTCAATAAAACCGGTTTATTATAGTAACTGCCCCCTGGGTTGTCAAAGTAAACAGCCCCTCGTATAATCCGCGCCGCACCCGCTCCAGCATTGCGTTTTCCTGGCATCGCCCTCAGGAACGGCATCACGGCAACACGACTCCCATGACCAACACAAAAAATGCACCCTCGTTGGGTGACTGGGACCGGCAATATGTGTGGCATCCCTTTACCCAGATGCAGGAGTGGGAACAGGAGGAGCCCATCATCATCGAGCGCGGAAAAGGTCCGTACTTGATCGATACCGAGGGGAGAAGATATTTGGACGGCACGTCATCCATTTGGGTGAATCTCCATGGCCACCGACACCCCGCGCTCGACCGTGCGCTCAAGGCCCAAAGCAAACAGATCGCCCACTCCACGCTGCTCGGCCTCTCGAATCCACCCGCAATTCGTCTCGCGCGGCAGCTGATTGCCCTCGCTCCGAAAGGACTTAGGCGCGTCTTTTACTCGGACGACGGGTCGACGGCCGTTGAAGTGGCGCTCAAAATGGCGGTGCAGTACTGGCGGCAGAGGCGACCGGAGGCGGGACCCAAGAACCAATTTCTACATTTGAACCTGGCCTATCATGGCGACACGATCGGAGCGGTCAGCGTCGGCAACATCGAGCTGTTTCATGCGCGATTCCGGCCCTTGCTGTTTCCAACGCAGGCGGCTGAGCCTCCGTATTGTTATCGCTGTCCGCTGGCGTTGACGTATCCCGCCTGCCGGCTTGCCTGCCTCGACCCCATCGAGCGGATCTTGCGGGAACACGGACATGAGCTCGCAGGGTTTATCATTGAACCGCTGATCCAAGCGGCCGCAGGCATGATCACCCAGCCGCAGGGCTACCTAAAACGGGTGAGGGAGCTCTGCACGAAGTACGAGGTCCTTCTGATCGCGGATGAAGTGGCCACAGGATTTGGTCGGACGGGAAGGATGTTTGCGTGTGACCGTGAAGGCGTGACGCCTGACCTGATGGCGCTCAGTAAGGGACTCACGGGCGGGTATCTGCCGCTTGCCGCTACGCTGACGACCGAGGAAATCTATCGCGCCTTTTTGGGCAAGTATGAGGAGTTCAAAACATTCTTCCATGGACACAGCTACACGGGCAATCCGCTCGGGTGCGCCGTGGCTCTGGCCAACCTCGAAATTTTCCGGACCGAGCACACCCTGGCCAAGCTCAAGCCAAAAATCAGCCGCCTCTCCCGGCTACTGAAGCCCCTCCTTCGACTGCCGCACGTCGGTGACATCCGGCAGCAAGGCTTCATGACAGGCATCGAACTCGTGCGTGACCGTGCCTCACGAGAGGCGTATCCGCTCGAAGCACGAGTGGGTCATCGCGTCGCGCAGGAGGCTCGGAAGCGAGGGCTTCTTCTGAGACCGCTCGGCCACATCATCGTCCTGATGCCGCCCTTGTCCGTCAACGTCCCCACGCTGACCCGCATGGTCAACATTCTCTCCCACTCGATCACCGTCGCCACGCAGGACGATTAGTCCCTGCACAAAGCGCTGCACCACTGGCTGTCGAACTCGTCGACCCCGGAAGTCCCCTACGACAGTTTGACAGGCTCATGGCGGGTCACGTTGAGCAGCGCGCTCGCGCTCGATTCCTTACAAAAGATTTCCAACTGGCCGTCACTGTTGATCAACGCCTGAGGCGGACCGTGGTCTCCTTCCGCATAGCAGCGTACGAGGCCATCGATGGAATGGCCCCCAATTCGGATCAGCGGATTCGGCCGTTTGGTGATCTCTCGCACCTCCTTCACGTGGCGCAACGACACATTCGTGATGAGATTGCCAAAGACGTCGACGTAGACCACCTCGCCCACCAGTGCCGCCTGTTCCCACTGCGGCTGCGTGACCGGAAACCGGTGGGCGTCCGAGACGACGCGGCCGAAGGACACGAACGGTTGTTGTTTGGTGAGCCAGGCGGCAGCAGGCGCGAAGACGTCCCGACCGTCGAAGGTATGCCCTTCAGCATCAAGCCGATATTGTTTGTTCTCGATCTCGCGGACCTCGACATCGCCTTCCTGCTCGAAGACATGTGTCAGCAATCCGTTGTCTGGAGCGCAAAAAAAGTATCGGGAGCTCTTCGCGATCAGCGGACGCCGGTCACTGCCGACTCCAGGATCCACGACTGCCACATGGATGGTGCCGTCCGGAAAAAACTTGTAGCAAGATTTCCACGCATAGGCGCCGTCCTGGACGTTATGGGAGCCAACATGATGGGTGAGATCGACGATCGTGGCCTGGGGATTGATCGCAAGGATGACCCCCTTCATGCTGGCCACAAACCAATCGTGGTCTCCAAAATCGGTCAGGAGGGTGATGATCGAGGCGGGATGCGGCATCAGAACCGCCTTCTACGGTCGCGGACGACTGAACCTACAATTCCTCAAATTTGATCTCGATGACTTCATACTCGACGGTCTTAACGGGCGTCTGCACTTCGATAAAGTCGCCGACGCGTTTTCCGATCAACGCCCGACCGACCGGCGATTGAATCGAGATCCGATTAAACTTCATATCGGCCTCATCCTGGCCGACCAGCGTGTACTGCCGTTTCGCCTGGGATTCCTGTTCGATCACCGACACTGTCGCGCCGAACACGATGGTGTCAGAACTTCGTCCTGCGATTTCGACGACTCGGGCATCCGCCAGCTTGGATTCAATTTCGGCGATGCGGGACTCGATGAAGCCTTGCCGTTCTTTGGCCGCATCATACTCCGCGTTTTCGCTGAGATCTCCATGGGCACGGGCTTCGGCGATGGCTTCGATCACTTGCGGCCGCTCCACTTTCCGGAGGCGATCGAGTTCCGCCTTCAGCGCATCGTAGCCCTTCTTAGTAATCGGTGTCGGCATAGGGCGGTTATTCCTCTCGCAGAACGTTGAAAGGGACGGATTGTTCCACTGCTGCTATGACCCGCAGTGGTATTCTTGCAATGAGCGGATAGTCAATTCTTTTTTGAGGATGGCTTCGATACCCATGACAGCGGCGCGTGCCCCCCGCATGGTCGTGAAGTAAGCCAATCCTCGATTCAAGGCTTCCCGGCGGATGGACAGCGAGTCGGCATGCGAAGCTGCCGTACCCACGGTGTTGACGACCAGCGCCACATCTCCGTTCTTGATGTGGTCGACGATATGAGGCCGTCCTTCAGTCACTTTGAGCACCGTTTTGGCATCCACGCCGTGCTCGCAGAGGTATCCGGCAGTGCCGCTCGTCGCCTGCACGTTGAATCCCAGACGGCGCAGATGTTTCGCTACCTCGAGGGCGGCAGAGCGGTCGTTCTCTTTGACGCTGATAAACGCCGTGCCCGCACTCGGAAGTATTGCCCCAGCGCCGGCCTGCGATTTGGCGTAGGCCCACCCGAAATCCACATCGATACCCATGACTTCCCCGGTGGATTTCATCTCGGGGCCGAGCAGCACGTCGACGCCGGGAAACTTATTGAACGGAAACACGGCTTCCTTGACGGAGAGATGGGCCGGTTGAGGGGCAGACATGAATCCGAGGTCGTCTAACGTCCGTCCAACCATCGTCTTCATGGCCAGTTTCGCCAGGGGCACACCGATGGCCTTGCTGACGAACGGAACCGTCCGGGATCCCCGCGGATTGACTTCCAACACATAGACGTCACTGTCCTTCACGGCAAATTGCGCATTCATGAGGCCGACCACACCCAGCTCCAAGGCCAGTGCCGTCATTTGACGGCGGATCTCTTCGACGACCGTCTCGTCGAGTGAATAGGGCGGCAGCGAACAGGCGGAGTCACCTGAGTGCACACCGGCCTCCTCGATATGTTCCATGATACCGGCGACCACCACTCGATGGCCGTCGCAGATTGCATCCGCATCGACCTCAATGGCGTCGGAGAGATATTTGTCGATCAGCACCGGATGCTTGTCCGACGCCTTTACTGCCGATCCCATGTATCCCAGCAAGCCTGCCTCATCGTAGACAATCTGCATCGAGCGTCCCCCCAGCACATAGGAGGGCCGCACCATGACGGGGTAGGTAATTTCTGCGGCGATCCTCAGCGCCTCGTCAACCGACCGCGCAACGCCGCTATGCGCCTGTTTCAGACCCAAGAGGTTGAGCAGCTCGCGGAAGCGTTCACGGTCTTCCGCTCGATCGATGGCGTCGGGACTGGTGCCTAGAATGGGGACGCCGGCCTTCGAAAGCGGAATGGCGAGTTTGAGGGGCGTTTGGCCGCCGAACTGAAGGACGACACCCATCGGCTGCTCTCGGTGGACGATGTTCAGGACGTCTTCTTCCGTCAATGGCTCAAAATACAGCCGGTCGGAGGTGTCGTAATCCGTGCTCACGGTTTCAGGATTGCAATTCACCATGATGGTCTCAATGCCTTCGTCCCGCAGCGCCATGGCTGCGTGCACGCAGCAATAGTCGAATTCGATGCCTTGTCCAATTCGGTTGGGACCTCCGCCCA
>DASTFK010000430.1:0-2544 GCA_035719945.1 Nitrospira sp. | reverse complement strand
ATCCAAAGACATCCGAGTAGAACTTGACGGCCTTTTTGGCATCGGTCACCTCGATGACGACATGATTACAGCCATACACCTGTACGGACATCGTTTACTTCCTGCTCAGAAGGTCTTCCGCCTGCTGCGAATGGATTTTCTCAATGGCGCCGGCAAAGACGTCGACCGGCTGCGCTCCAGAAATGCCGTGGCGGTTGTTCATCACGAAGTAGGGGACAGCGCGGATGCCGAGCCGATGTCCCGCTGCTTCTTCCGCTGTCACGTCCGCGACTCCTTCATCAGTTTCGAGAAAACGGGCCGCGTCTAACCCGGCCGTCTCTGCCAGGCTGGTCAATACGGAGGGCAATCCGATATCGGCGCCCTGTTCAAAATATCCTCTGAAGAGAGCGTCCACGACCGCGTCCTGACGTCCTTGCTGTGCCGCATACCAGATAAGGCGGTGGGCCAAGAACGTATTCGGCGTCTTGAGGATCTTCTCGAATGCGAACGAGATCCGCTCGGAGGCTCCAGCCGAGGTGACCTGCTCTTCAAGACGGCGAACGGCATCGAGACTGCCGAACTTTGCTTCGAGGTATGCGGTCCGATCCATTCCTTCCACTCGCATCGTCGGATTCAACTGAAAGGGCCGCCAGGTCACCTGCGTTGGTACGGTCGGAAGCTGAGAAAGGGCACATTCCAACCGCCGCTTCCCAACGTAACACCAGGGACAAACCACATCAGAATAAATATCTATCGAGATACTTGTCGGCTGTTGATCCATGTGAACTTTCTTTTAGGATGCTCAAAAAGGCCGTCCAGCGAGGCCGCAGCGAGCGCGAAGGCGAGGCGTACTTTAACTCGTACGTTGACCCTTCGCGCGATGCGAGAACAAAGCTGGAGGCCTTTTTCAGCATCCGGTTAGGACAAATGTCCCATTCTCCCAGCCTGATAATCCTCCGCCGCCTTCACCAGTTCGGCCTTCGTGTTCATGACAAACGGGCCATAGCGGGCGATCGGCTCGTCGATCGGCTTGCCGCTCATGATCAAGATACGACTGTCCTGCTTGGCTTCAAGTACAACCAGGGATCCCTGGCGCTTCAACACGACCAATTCGGCTTCTCCGGCTGGTTTGGCACCGTTGACCGAAACACGCCCTTGAAGCACAAAAACCGACGTGCTCTGTCCATCGGGGAGCGTCAACTCGACTCGCCCACCGGCTTGCAGTTGAAGGTCGTATAGTTCGACCGGTGTAAACGTCCGCGCCGGTCCTTTCTGTCCCTGAAACGTCCCTGCGATGACCCGCAGGCGGCCCGCCCCATGCTCAAGAGTGACCGCCGGAATATCGGCATCAAGCAGCGTTTGGTACCTCGGCGCCGACATTTTCTGCGCTTGTGGAAGATTGACCCACAATTGAATCGCTTGGAAGGTGCCGCCTTGTTTCGCCCATTGGGTTTCGTGCAATTCTTCGTGCACGACTCCCGAGGCGGCCGTCATCCACTGGACGTCTCCGGGGCCGATCACGCCGGCATTACCTGCCGAATCCCGGTGAGCCACCGCGCCCTCATACATGATGGTGACCGTCTCAAATCCGCGATGCGGATGCTCACCGACTCCCCGCGGGTGGTCGGTCGCCGGAAAATGCTGCGGCCCGGCGTAATCCAGCATAAGAAACGGGTCGACGGAGCGATCCAAATCGTTGCTCGGAAAGAGGTTGCGCACGGGGAAGCCATCGCCGACCATATGCGTCGATCCCGGATGATAGATACCCAAGAGTTCCTTTGCCGTCGTTACGTCCGTTGTCATGATGTCCTCCTTGCCGATCGCCTTACGGCGCGATTCTCTCTGCCACGACTCGGTCAGCCGACCATCGACCGCCGCCTGTGATTAAGAGCGCAGCCGCAATGCCGATAACCAATAGGTGATACTCATAACCTTCGCCCTGTTGCTGCCCACCCCAATTCATGAAGAACCCGTGCGGCAGATGCACCATCGTAATGGCTCCCAGCATGATAACGGCCAGGCTGGCAGCCGTAAACCTGGTGAGAAGCCCAGCGAGAAGCGCCAGGCTGCCGAACGACTCGCCGATGATGACGAGAAAGGCAATGATCCATGGGAGTCCCATCTTCTGCGTGAAGAAGCCCATGGTGCCGTCAAAGCCGAAGCCGCCGAACCACCCCAGCAGTTTCTGGGCGCCATGAGGGAACATGACAAGCCCGAGGGTTACCCTCAAGATGAACCCTGCCAATCCCTCGTCGGTCTGAAACAGCGCTTTCATGGCCACCTCCTTGTCAGTGCCCTCAATACCGGCAAGATAGTTCTAGTTAGAACCAAAGTCAAGGGCGCTAGTCCAACGTTTGGCGGTACCGCTTGATGCCGACTGCCAGCGCCACGAGAGCAAAGAGGGCAATCTGCCAGAGTTGGAGCCCGACTTCCTCGAGCCCATTGCCCTTCAGCAGGATGCCTCGCACAACACGGAGAAAGTGGGTCAACGGCAGTAACTCACCGAGGGCCTGCGCCCACTGGGGCATGCCGCGGAATGGAAACATGAAGCCTGAGAGCAGCAGG
>DASTFK010000429.1:0-9127 GCA_035719945.1 Nitrospira sp. | reverse complement strand
ATCAGCAGGCTGATCAGCACCTGAGAGGCGCTGGGACGAAAGGATCGCAGCCACCGCAACAAAAAGGCCTCCTTACTCCAGAATCAGTCGCCGATCGATATGGGGCGTCAGATTCGGGTCGTTGGATACGAAAATCACCGACCACGGTTCGTCTTTCGAACACAGCCGCCGGAGCAGCGTCTCACGCAGAACCGGCTGCAGGTTGTGGAGGGTGCCGTCGAAAATCATTATCTGCGGCCGGGCCAGCACGGCGCGCGCCAGCAAGATGCGCATGATATGCGTTGGCGCGAGGATTTTCCCCGGAGCCCGGATGTGCGTTTTCAGCCCCTGTGGCAGCGTATCCACGTCCTCTTCCAACTCGGCAAACCGCAGAGCCCAGCGCACGTCGCTGTAGGGAATATAGGACCGGCCCAGCACAATGTTGTCTTCGATCGTGCCCTCGAAGAGCGTCAGCTGCGAGTCGATCATGAAGCCGCGGCAGCGATTGATGGCACCCATGTCGATATGGCGAAGATCCACGCCGTTATACCGGATTAAACCGCTGGTCGGGGCCTCGAGACCAGCTAACACGCGAGCCAAGGCCGTTTTGGCCGCCGTCGAGCTGGCGTAGATGCCGATCTTCTCGCCGGGCGTCACCTCGACATTGAACCGCTCGAAAATCGCTGGTACGCCGGGGTGATGAACCGTCAGATCTTTGCAGGTCAGTCGGATGCCGTGGACCGTCGGATCGGGAAGCGGGACCGACAAGGCCGACGGCTCTTGGTCCTTTGGGAGCGACAGGACAAAATCCAGTTCGTTCAAACCGGTCATAAAGTAAAAGATATGACCCATCCGCTTCACGACTTCGTCAAAACTGGCCAACAATCCGCTGACGACGACTTCGGCCGCGACAAGTTGTCCCAGTGTCAACTGGCCGATCGACAGCAGCCAGGCCGCGGTGGCGATGAGTCCGCCGTGCGCAATGGCCTGCCACCCCACTGAGCCCAAGTATTGCCGGATGAGAATCCCGAAGCGGGTCTGCCTCCGTTCGACGTATTTGCCCACCAACTCGTCGGTCCGCTGCATCAGGATCGCCCGGCTGTCCGTCGCTTTGAAATGCAGCAGGTTGTACGAAATCTCCTGCATCCAATGGAGGGTGTCGTACTTGGCGTGCGACATCTCGATGGTGGCCTTGAGGCCGCCGTGGGAGAGCAAAAACACGATGCCGAATCCGGCCAACAGGAGCGCGTTGTAGAGAAGAAAATACGGATGGTAGAAGACGAGGATGGTCATCCCCACCGCGCCTCCGACGACCACGTTGATGAGGTCGACCAAGAGCACGGAGAGTGCCCGCTGCATGAACACGGTTTCCATGAAGTGATTGGCGTAGCGGGGCTTGAAGCCGAGTACCTGCAGATGCGGAATCTGCTGAGCCATTCCGATGGCGACCCGGGCGAAGAGCCGCCGTTCCAGCACTTCCACTGCATAGTACTGCAACGAGCGGAACGCGCCCACGAAGAGCAGCGCGGCAATCATGACGCCGGCGAGGGTGACGATCGTGACCGGCTGGATGGCAAAAGCGAACGTGTTCGTCAGCTCTTGAACGGTCAGAGGAACGATCAGCGAAAACAGGCCGATCGCAAGCGAATAGGAAACGACGAGGCCTAGCAGGCGCCGCTCAAGCCGTAAGAGCAGGCCGATGTACCCCACCACGGACTGAAACAGGTTGGGTTGTTCGTCCACATGACTCTGCACGGACACCCGCCTTTTGTTCACCAAGCGGTGCAAACCGCCTCTGGAATCGTCCCTAACGCTATCAAAGTACAGGGGAAAAAGCCAACTCTTCCCCGTTCAGTCTCGCGCCCGATACATGACGGGGATGCTCGATGGCATCGACTTACCCCAGGCCCCGATCGACCATTGATACAAGGCCAATGCCTTCTGGTAGTCGGCTTTGGCACGTATGACTTGTCCTTCAGAGTCCACGGAGTTGCGCTCACGTAGATTCACGAACAGCACGCTGGTGGCGCCTAAACTGAAGCGGAATCGCTCTCCCTCTTCCAGCGTCTTGGCCAGGCGAAGCGACTCCACCGCGGCGACAATACGTTCCTTCGCCCGCTCAATGGCCGACAGAGCATTGTCCACGTCGATGACGACCTGCTGTTCACGGAATTTCTGCGTGAGCACGAAGCGGTCGGCCTTGCCCTGCGCTTCCAGGACTTCGCCTCGGCTCTTCCGCTGCAAAATGGGAATCCGAAGCTCGAGCCCAAAGCGGTAGCCGAGACCCAGCACGAACTTCTCCGGTTGCCGGGCCGGTGCCGCCTCGGCATCCAGGCTGGGGAGCAGATTGTTCTTTGCCAGTTCGAGATCGATGTTGTTGAGCCTCGCCTCGATGTCGATCTCTTTGATTTCCGGGCGATCGGCCTTGGCTTGGATTTTGTGAGCTTTGATTGTTTCCGGAGTCGGAACCAGGACCTGCGCCGGAAACTCCGGCGAGCGCTCCAGCGGCGGCAGCACTGGGGCGTTGTGCTCCCAAAGAAACATGGACAGTTTCAGCTGCTCCTGTTCCACGAACCGTTGCGCGGCGATGGCTACCTCGCGCCGGCGTTGCACTTCCTGATTGGCCTCGACGACGTCAAGCGGCGCGACGGCGCCGGCCTTGGCACGGCCTTCGACTTGGCGGAAGCGATCCTCCGCGACGCCGACGGCGCGGCGTTGCACTTCAAGGAACTTCACCGCCGCCACCCAGTCCCAGAACTGTGTGGCCGCGGCGAGAAACAGGTCCTGCCTGGTTTGGGCAATCCGGACGTCCGCGCGCGGGTCTGCGAGTTCCGATCGTTGCAGTTCGGCATTTTCCGGGTTCGTCATCAGCCCTCGCAAAAGCGGAAAGAACCCGCCGAGAAGGACTTGCTGATTGCCGTTATTGAAGGAGAGATCCGGAATCTTGGCATCGCCGATCGCTTGTCTGACGCCGCCCATGTACCGGAATCCCCAGGGGTGCCGGGCTTCCACCAGTGTGTCATTGAAGCCGCCGGTCTGGGTACCTTTTCCCGGGTCGCTGCTCGAGATAAACCGCTCGAGCTCGGTGTCATTCACGACGGTCGGCTCGAACGCCCCCAACGCTTTGAGCATCTTCCCGCGGGCCATCACCTTTTCGGTTCCGGCCCCCTTCAAGAGAGGGTGCGTGCGGTCGATCCACGCATGGATTTCATCGATGCTCAGCGGGATCGGGGGAAGCTCCCGCTTGTTGGAAGGCTCGGCGGCAATCGTACGACCAGCCAAAAGGCCGAAGCACAACACCAGGCCAGCGACAAGCAGAAATCGTTGGGGCATGGGACACACTCCTTTCATGATGGCGACACGCGAGCGCCTGAGATGGCGATGAGCAAACGAGAGGCAAGATGGACGAAAAGAAATTGGCGAGAGCCTATTTCGCACCTCGTCCTGCCTTCGGCAAGAGGGTGTCGATCAGGCTCGGAGGACGCTCTTGATAGTCGGGCGGGAAGAGGTTGAAACGCCGCCACAGTTCATACCACAGCGGCACACGGTTCAGGATGACCCATCCCATGACCTTGGTCCCCTGGCGGACGTGTTCTTGAGGAGGCCAGGGCTTTTCTTCGGGATCAGGAACGACCCAGAAGCGGAAATTGCCTTTGCCATCGTCGACCTGATCGACGACCTTGATGACGCCCTGGTAGGTGCCGGCCATCAGTTCGGGCCAGGCCGGTAATGGAATCGCGGGAATGCCGTAAAACAGGATCTTGACCTTCCGGCCGACATTCAACAGCGGCGCGTCGATACCGTCGGCGACCATCTCGACGGCCTTGTCCGCGCTTTTCGGTGAGATTCTGACCAGTTTGTCCCCGGGCCTGACGGTCTCGCCGACGCCCGTTTCGGCCATCTTGACCACTGTGCCGTCGATGGGGGCCATGATACGGCTGGCGACGCGACGTTGCTCGGCGTTCGACATGCGGAGCGACACATCCGCCAGCTGGTCGGTGGCCTTGGCGGCTTCGGCAACCGATGCGTCCCGGGCCGCTTCGGCATCCAACAGACGTTGCAAGACTTCAGCGCTGATCTGTTCCCGTCCGAAACTCAGCGCCTTCATCGCTTGTTCCGCGGCCTTGAGATGGGCCTGCGCACCGTTCAGCTCGGCCTTTGTGCCGATGGCCGATTGAATGGTCACTTCGAGCTCACGCTGGGAGACCAACCCCTGTTCAGCCAGTTGCTTGTGGCGCTCGACGTTCAATTCGGCGGTGGCGACGGCGATCCTGGCCGCCTCCACCTTTTGATAGGCCTCACGGACATTATTTTCCGCTTCAACCACTCTGGCCTGCGCTGAGGGCACGGCGGCCTTGACGAGGTTCTGCATCTCTTTGATGCGCTTGTCGAGTTGCTCGGCGCGTCCCAGTGCGGCACGCCGGGTCTCGATCAAGGCCTGTTTGCGCTGCTCGAGGAGCGAGAGGAGATCCGGCGACATGAAATTCGGATCGTAATCGTCGAGTTCGAGGATGAGATCTCCCTGTTTGACCCGTACGCCTTCGAAGATGTGCCATTTCTTAATGCGGCCCGTAATTTGCGATTCAATGTCCTGCGGCCGCTCATAGGGTGTATAGGCGGACAATTGGCCGCTCACCGTGATGGTCTGCGTCCAGGGCACAAAGGCAATGATCAGTAAAAACAACAGGACGAGCTTGATCGCGAGTCGGGAGGAAAACCTGAGACGTTCGGGGATTTGGACGGCTTCCCAGGCGTGGAGCTTACTCGAGGTCGCGAGATCGTCCACCGCGATTTCATCCAGGCCGCTAGGCCGTTGGACGAGGTGACGGACTTTTTGACGTAAGCTTTGTCCTAGACTTGCCACCCAAGGACCTCATCGGACGCGCCAAACGGTCGAGCCTTCATCATAGAGGAAAGTGACGCAACGGGTCAATTTCTCTTGAAGAACCGGTAATTATTGCTGCTTCGGCGCGCTTGACCCGTCTGGCGAGAGCCGATAAGGTTGGGGCTCGGCAGAGTGCCCTTTCACATCACAGGGAGTGTGGGGTGGCAGGCAAAGCAAAGCGTCCCAATGTGCGGTCCAGATCGATCGTTTCTTCCCGTCCCATCGTCGGCGTTCTCGGCGGAAGCAAATCTGATTTTCCAATTCTCGAAAAAGCCGTGGCCGTGTTGAGCGAGTTAGGCATTGCCAATGAGCTGATGGTCGTTTCCGCTCACCGGACGCCTGATCGCTTGTTTGCGTATGCGGAGCAGGCGCCGGCCAGGGGTATTGAAGTGATCATCGCCGGCGCCGGCGGAGCAGCCCATTTGCCCGGCATGCTGGCGGCGAAGACGCACCTTCCCGTGATCGGCGTTCCCATACCGACCGAAAATCTCCGCGGACTCGATTCGCTCCTGTCCATTGTCCAAATGCCGCGCGGCATTCCCGTCGCCACCGTGGCGATTGGCGGCGCGGAAAACGCCGGCCTACTCGCCGCGCAGATTCTGGCCGGCCGCTATCCGGAGATCGCCGATCGCGTCAAGGCGTTTCGAACCACTCAAACCAGGACTGTGCTGCAGTCGCCGGAAGCCAAGGGCGTCATCGGCGGACCTCAGGACTCCTCTCATCGTCGGTCGTGATATCTACAGTGATCGCATCGGGATCCATGCTCGGCGTCCTCGGTGGCGGCCAGTTGGGTGCTCTCTTCACGCGTGCGGCCGCAAAACACGGCTATCGCGTCGCTGTGTGGGACCCTGACCGTGACGCTCCGGCGCATGGTCTTGCGGCCCTTTCGTTTGCGACGCCGTTCACCGATCACGAGACAGTCACGCGCTTCGCGTCGGCAGTGTCCGCCGTGACCTACGAGTGGGAGAATGTCCCGGCTCAGCTCTGCGAGCAGCTCGAGAGGCTGCGGCCCGTGCGGCCTTCGGGCGGCGTCCTACGGTCCATCCAGAATCGCCTCGTCCAGAAAATATTTCTTGCCGGGCACGGCTTTCCCGTTCCTCGGTTTGCCTCTCTGACCGATCCAAATGACCTGCCTGACATCGTCCGGGAAGTGGGCTGTCCCGCCATCTGCAAGACGGCCATGGCGGGCTACGACGGCAAAGGCCAATGGAGGATCGATGAGCCGTCGGCGGCGCCTCGGCTCATTCCATCGGTTCAGGCTTCTGCGCTGCCAGGGATGCAATGGATTGTGGAAGCCTGCGTCCCGTTTGAACGGGAACTCTCAATTCTCGTCGCGCGCGGCGTCGACGGAGAGGTGATCGTATTTCCGCTGGTGGAGAACGAACACGAACAGGGGATTCTGCGGACGACTCTCGTCCCTGCAATGGTGCCTTCCGGCGTGGTCGAACGGGCGGAGACGCTTGCCCGCGCCGTCATTGAACGCATGGATGGGGTCGGATTGTTCTGTCTCGAATTGTTTCTGTTGCCTGACGCCGTTGTGTTGATCAATGAGGTCGCTCCCCGCCCGCACAATTCGGGGCATTATACGCTTGATGCCTGTAGTCTCTCACAGTTCGAACAACAAGTCCGAGCGGTGTGCGGTCTGCCCCCTGAACCCGTGCAACTGCTGAGCCCGGCCGCCATGGTCAATCTCATTGGTAAGGATATTGAGACGATCAAGGAGGACGCCGGATGTCAACGATTGCTCGGGTTTCCCGGAGCGTTCCTTCATGACTATGGGAAACGTGAAATACGCCCGCGCAGAAAGATGGGGCATGTGACATTTCTTGGCCAAGACCGCGACATCGCGCGCGAGCGGGCCGAACAATTACGGCGACGCCTTCTCGACGCGATCGGTAATCACGACGTTCCTTGACCGTCCGGACACCTGCCTTCGGCTGTCTCCCGCCTGCTCTGCAGCGTTCGATTTTGTGACTTTCTGAAGGCTTCGGCCAAAACTGCCCGCCCTTGCAGACGCGTTGATGCCCGGAACATCAGGTTTCTCGTAGTTCCCAGCGTCGGTATTGTCGGTATGGGACTTGCTGAGTAGTCATGCTCGGCATCGAGGGGGAATGATGCATACCAGTTCGACCCTTCCCGACACCTTCCCGTCTCCTGGCACAGAGGATCACGTCGGCGCAGTCTCCCGAGGGCGGTATGTCATTCTTCAGGCGCTGGTCGGCATCATGCTGGGATACCAGTTGCTGTTCGGGCCTGAACCTATTGTCTCTCGAGTCACGAGCGAGTTCATTGTCGGCGGATTGATCGTCTTGATCGGCTGTCTGCTGGCCGTTCCTTCCTCCATGTTGCAGGCCGCCTGGTTCAGCGGCTCACTGATTACCCTCGACACGGCCCTCGTCACCGGCACCATGTATCTGTCGGGTCATGCCAGGTCGGAATTGTATCTGGCCTACTTCCTCCTGATGCTCATTGCGGCGTCTCTGCGGCGGCTCTCCCACGTTATTACCTTTTCGCTCCTGCTCTGTGCCGGCTACGGTGTCGTGCTGTACCAAGGCGCGGTGCAGACCGGAGCGCTGTCGGTCGGCCAACTCCTGGGCGTGCCGGTGCTTCTGGTCATGGCGATCTTCTACGGCATGGCGCTCGAAACCCTCGGATCCGAACGGCAGCAGAAGACGCAATTGCTCTACAACATCGAAGCGTTGAAAAAGACGGAACAGTCGCTGCAGGCGTCACGAGAGCAACTGGAAATCCGCATCAAAGGATTGAAGGACGATCTCTCTAAGGCCAACGCGCTGGTTCACCAGGAACAAAGTGAACGGCAAGGGCTCGAACGGCAACTGTTCGAGGCGCAAAAAATGGAGGCCCTTGGCCGGATTACGAGCGGATTGGCCAACGAGTTCAGCCATCTCTTCTCGGTGATCGGTAAGCAGACAGGTGTGGTGCTGTCGCACCTGCTTCCTGAGGATCCTTTGTACGGGCCGGTCGATGAGATTTTCCGGACGGGTGAGCAGGCTGCCGTTCTGACAGCGCAATTGGCGACGCTCGACCTTCAGCACCGGCAATTCCGACATGTGATCTCCATGCGGACCGTGATGGAAGACCTCAGCGCCATCATTCGCGGCCTCCTGCCCGAGCGGATCCAATGTCAGATTGCTATTGAACCGGGCTCTCTCGATGTCGAAGTGGATCGCGAAGGCATCGAGCAAGTACTGTTGAGCCTGGCCTTGAACGCCCGTGATGCGATGCCTCAAGCCGGCCGCTTGACCATCGGCGTCTCGCCCGTTCAAGTCGGCGTCGACGGCAGGCCATTGTTGGGCGACCAGAGCCGCTCGTCGGCGGTACGGATCGAGGTCTGCGACACCGGAAGCGGCATGACGCAAGATACGCAGTCGCGGATGTTCGAACCCTTCTTTTCGACGAAGGAGACCAATGTTGGCCTCGGATTGACGTCGGTTTATGGGATCGTCAAGCAGCACGGCGGACACGTAGACGTCGCGAGTCTCCCCGGCCAGGGCACGACGGTCCGCATCTATCTGCCGGCGTTAACCGGTGTGGTCACTGCCACCCATCCCGCGGAATACTCGGTCGCAGCGAAAGGCCAAGAGACGATTCTCCTGGTTGAGCCTCATGAGATGGAACGGAAGCTGGCGGTGTCTACCTTGAAACGGCACCGGTATCAGGTGTTAGAGGCGAGCTCACCGGTCGAAGCCATCATGCTGGCACAGCAATATGTGGGCGCGGTGCACGTCACGGTCAGCGGTCTTCTGATGCCGGAGATCAGCGGTCGCGAACTGGCCAAACGTCTGCTGAAGCAGTATCCAATGATGAAGGCCTTATTCGTGACGGGATATGACGACGAGGCCATTATTTCGCATCGCATCAATCGACGCTTTCTCTTGAGACGACCGTACCGCCAACGCGGGTTGGTCGAGAAGGTTCGCGAACTGATCGACGCCTAGCGCACAGCCACGGTCAGAGCTCAGAGATCCCAACGGCCGCTTCTTGGCGGCGAGAAGAACGGCACGTCCGGACGCTTGAAGAAACCAATCAACGCCATCCCCGCGACAAAACCGCCGATGTGCGCGAAGAAGGCCACGCCTCCGCCGGGGCCACCGATGCTCATGCCGCCGCTTAAGAGCTGCATGACAAACCACAGACCCAGCACCACACCGGCGGCCACCCGCATCATGCCGACCCCCGGCATAAACACCAGGACGTGCGTCCGAGGAAAGAGCAGGATATAGGCACCAAGCACGCCGGAGA